>JBAXUL010000109.1:0-12430 GCA_037129695.1 Prolixibacteraceae bacterium | reverse complement strand
ATAGTCACTTTAGATCACGCCAGTAACTTGCTCCGGCAGAGACCATCCAGGTTTTGAAAACCTGGATGGTCTTAAGAAAACAAGATAAACGAGGTTATAACCTACAAATTTTATACCATGAGAAGAATTTTAAAGATATCAGCAGCCGCTGTATTGGTTTTATTGCTGCTTCCTCCGGTAGCCTCTGCGCAGACCGGCTCTACCGAGATCCGCTACAATCCCATCACCACGGCGGTACCGTTTCTGACCATCACCCCCGACTCGCGCCATGGGGCGATGGGTGATGTAGGGGTGGCCACCTCGCCCGATGCCAACGCGCAGTACTGGAACCCTTCGAAGCTGGCTTTCACCGATGAGAAGTTTGGACTCTCGCTCTCCTTCACCCCCTGGCTGCGTCAGCTGGTGAGCGATGTGAACCTGGCTTATCTCTCGGGCTATATGAAATTGAACTCCCAGCAGACCATCGGGGCCTCGCTGCGCTATTTCTCGATGGGGGAGATTATGCTCACCGACCAGAACGGCACCAGCCTGGCCAATGTCAAGCCCAATGAGTTTGCCCTTGATGTGAGTTATTCGCGCAAATTGTCTGAATATTTCTCGGGCAGTGTGGCCCTGCGCTACATCCACTCTGACCTCTCGGGAGGGATAGGCACCACCTATGTGCCGGGCAATGCCTTTGCCAGTGATGTTTCCTTCTTCTACAACAGGGATATGAGCAAAACTGACAACAAGAAAATACTGGCATGGGGTATCAACCTCTCGAACATCGGCTCAAGGATCTCGTACGACAACGGCAGCAACAAGGAGTACCTTCCGGCCAATCTGAAACTGGGAGGCACCTTTACCACGGAGTTCAGTTCGTCCAACTCACTGGCCTTCTCGCTGGATCTGAACAAGCTGATGGTGCCCACACCGCAGCTAACAGGTTCGGGTGATGCAAGCAAGCCGGCGATCAGCTCAATCTTCTCGTCCTTTGGGGATGCCCCGGGCGGGATGAAGGAAGAGCTGCAGGAGATCAACTATTCAATGGGAGCAGAGTACTGGTACGACCGCAAGTTTGCCGTCAGGGCAGGCTATTTCAACGAGAACCAGTACAAGGGCAACCGCAAATTCTTCTCCACCGGACTGGGCGTCAAGATGAATGTCTGCACCATCGACTTTGCCTACCTGATTCCGGTCAATCAGAACAATCCGCTGGCCAACACGGTTCGCTTTACGCTGCATTTCAACCTTGGCAGCCGGGCAGCCAAAGAGACCGTGGAGCCGCAGGCGGTTCCTGCTGCACCGGCAGGGAAGGAAGGGAAATAAGTGACCTGACAGAAATAAAATTCTTGGAGTGAGGACACCCAACATTCCAATCAAAAAACAATAATTCGTAAATCACCGCACAAGGAGTATCCGGTAAAATTCTTTTGGCATTGGGGAAGGATAGCAGACAAAAGGCATAAAAAATCAGGCCTTTGGAATCAATTTTTAAAATAAATTAAACCGTACTCCCCCTATTTCATCAAATTGTAAATATTTTTACTACTTTTGCATCAGAATAAAAGAATACAACGATGATTTCGAACAATGCATCCTATTTTTGGTTTTATTATCCCGTCCTTCAAAAGGAGATCGGCTAGTAAGGCATTGTTTTGAAAAAACGATAATATACAAAAAGGTCTCCCGGGTGGAGACCTTTTTTCGTTACAGATCAAACCAAAATGGTGGTATCTGCGTAATAAAATTAGACAAATAAGTTTCGGGCTTGAGTACTTTTTGCACTTCAGCTCACTTTAGGCACTCTTAGCACATTTTTATGAAATTAACCGTCGTGGGTTTGGGCTTGATAGGGGGATCGATGGCAATTGACCTTCGGAAAAGTCGCTTTGCAACAGAAATCATCGGAGTGGATAACCGGCCGGAACATGCGTCCGAAGCTGTCAGGCTTGGCATTGTGGACAGGGTAACTGACTTTGAGCGTGGTATCAGGGAAGCCGATCTGATTCTTCTGGCGCTGCCGGTCGACCAGATCATTGCGTTGCTTCCCGATGTACTCGACCTTATATCTCCGTCATCAACGGTAGCTGATGTAGGTTCTGCCAAGCGCCAGATTGTTGCCTCCATCGCCAATCATCCGCTACGCGGTAACTTCGTGGCGACCCACCCGATGGCAGGTACAGAAAACAGCGGTCCCGGAGCTGCCATTGCCGGCCTCTTTTCCGGTAAACTCACCATTGTTTGCGACCATGAGCAGTCGCGTCCGCAACACCTTGCCCTGGTCGAAAAGATGTACCAGTCTTTGGGTATGTCAACAGCCTATATGAGCAGCGACGAGCAGGATCATACCACCGCTTTCGTATCGCACCTTCCTCATGCCGCAGCATTTGCACTGGCCAATGCCGTTCTGACGAAGGAAGACGGAAGCATCATCTTTGACCTCGCATCAGGTGGTTTTCAGTCCACGGTAAGGTTGGCCAAGAGCTCTCCTGAAATGTGGGCACCCATCTTCAGGCAAAACCGCGATTATGTGGTCGAAGCTGTAACGGCTTACATACACCACCTGAAAGAATTCAGGGAAGCACTTAAAAACAACGATGAAGATCAGTTGTTCAATCTGATTCATGAAGCCAATAAAATACGAACGGTTCTGAGCGGTGAAAACACCTCCATGACCAAAAATGAAGAAACTATCGTCAAATTATACACCAAAAAATAGCATCAAATGGTATCAAATTTAAAAGTAATGCCCATCAGCCACTGGTTGCCAAAAATTGACAACCCCTTGCTGATCAGTGGTCCTTGCAGCCTCGAATCGGAAGAGCAGGCACTTTCTACAGCCCGCGAACTGGCCAAGGACAAACGCGTATTCGTTTATCGTGGTGGAATCTGGAAACCTCGCACCCGTCCCGGGATGTTCGAAGGAGTTGGTTCGATCGGACTGGAATGGTTGAAACTGGTCAAGCAGGAAACCGGTTTAATGACCGGCACCGAAGTGGCCAATGCTCAACACGTTGAAGAGTGCCTGAAAGCAGGCGTCGATGTGATGTGGATTGGCGCCCGTTCCACCGCTTCTCCCTTTGTCGTGCAGGAAATAGCGGATGTGCTGAAAGGTACGGATCAGGTCATCATGGTAAAAAATCCGGTAAATCCCGATGTTCAACTGTGGGTGGGTGCATTGGAACGATTGAATCAGGCCGGACTGAAAAATCTGGTAGCCATTCATCGTGGATTCACTCCTTTCAGTGATACCAAATACAGGAACTACCCCAATTGGAAAACAGTGATCGAGCTGAAGCGAATTCTTCCCAATATTCCGATCATTTGCGATCCCAGCCATATTGCAGGGAAAAGGGAATATCTTTTCGAAATTTCGCAAAAGGCATTTGACATCGGCATGGACGGATTAATGATTGAATCCCACATTGATCCATCCTGCGCGTTGAGCGACAAGGATCAACAGGTTACTCCGGCTGAACTGGCCAAGATTCTGGATAAACTGGTGATCAGATATGCCAGTTCCGATGACCCGCAGTTTGAGAATAAACTGGAGCTTTTGCGTGGACGAATTGATGGTATTGACCATGAAATCATGGAAATTCTTGCACAAAGAATGAGCATCGTCAGACAAATTGGCCAATACAAGAAAGAAAACAGAGTCACAGCGCTCCAAATCAATCGCTGGGCACAAATCATGGAAGACCGTTCAAGACTTGCTGAGAAACTGAGTCTCGATGACAATTTTATCAAGTCGCTCTTTCAGCTGATCCACGAAGATTCAGTCAGGCAGCAGACTGATATTATGGACAATGAATAGTAAAAGAGATCGATAAAAGATTAAAAGTGGGCAAGCTCAATTCCTAAGCTTGCCCACTTTTTGTCAAAATGTTGGTAGCCCCCGCTTTCAAGCGGGGGACAGGAAATGGCAGGGGCACGCCGTAACCGTGCAGATGCAGATAAACCAGACACGAAGGAATCGTGCAGAAGGAGAAAATATTGGAAAAGGGAGCTGGAATGGAGAAATATTCCAAAGAATCTGACCTGATTACAATTGACCGTTGTCTGTTGACAATTGCTCACTGATCTTGTGAATGGCCTTCGAAATGGCCGGCTCGATTTTATTGAAAGGCAACTCCTCCTTGGCTATGTATATAACCATCAGGGCAATTCTGGTATTGGCTTTGATCAATGCTTCGTACAAAAATGATTTCTGGTGCCGGTACGATTCCCTCAGCAACCTTTTCAGCCGGTTGCGGTCGACGGCATGTTTGAAAAGTCTTTTGGGAGCTGAAAATCCAACCTGGGCCGAAAACGGAGAGGGCAGCTGATCCTGATTTTTCCATACAATCTTTACCGGATAGCACAAAAAGCTATTGCCTGAGAGAAACAATTCCCCCATAATTTTCTGACTGCATAACTTCTCTTCTTTCCGAAAAGTTTGAGAAACCTGATCTGTCAAATTCCTACTTGTGATTTTTGTTGAATTCCGAAATATATTTGTCCAGGGCTGAGGTCATGGAAGGAGTCTCTGGAAGGGGCGCTTCAATGTCCACATTCAGCCCGGCATCTCTTACGGCTTTTGCGGTAGCAAAACCAAATGTGGCTATTTTGGTTTCGTTTTGTTTGAATTCAGGAAAATTGAAAAACAATGATTTGATATCAGAAGGGCTGAAGAAAACAAGCACATCATAGTTAACTTCCTTTAAATCTGACAAATCGCTGCAAAGAGTACGGTACATGACAGCAGGTTTGAAGTTCAAACCGATGGCCTCCATCTTTTCAAGTTCATCCACTTTGTGAATATCAGAAAGTGGCATCAAAAAAATCTCCTCTTTGTGCTTGGTCAAAACCTCGAGTAGTTCAGAAAACTTCCCCGGGGCATAAAATATTTTACGTTTCCTGTAAACGATGTATTTCTGCAAATAATGAGCGGTTGATTCAGAGATACAAAAATATTTCATTGTATCAGGAATAACTGCCCTCATCTCCTGAGCCATACGGAAAAAATGATCAATGGCAGTACGGCTGTTAAAAATTACAGCTGAATAATCCAGGATATTGATTCGTTCTTTTCTAAAATCTTTCGCAGATACACCCTCAACATGAATAAATGGACGAAAATCTATCTTCAAATTGTACTTGCCAGCCAAATCATTGTAAGGGGAATTTTGAAAATTCGGCTCAGGCTGAGTAACTAATATCTTCTTGATTTTCAATTCTTTGTATTTAGTAGTTTCTAATTTCTGCCAATTTTAGCCGTTGGTTGCCAATTTGGCAACCAAAAGTATTGGAAGAATTTCAAGGGCACAAAGGTACAAAATCAAATAGAATATTGAAATACCTTCCCTGAATGCAAAAAATAATGACCTGATAATTGACATCAAATAGAAAAGCACAATCAAACCGGGAACCAGGAAAAGTGATATTAGACCTACAACAGGTACCATCGCATGCATCGTTGCAACCGGCAACATAATCATCCCAAGAACATTATGGTAGAGCATCATATTAAATACGAGTTCCCCGGTAGGCTCTCTTTTGGAAAAAATTGACCCCATTATTTTGTACAGGACTATTTTTAACAGGAAATAAGCATTGATGACAACAAAAACAATGAGGTAAAATTCAATACCTGAAGAACCCATCAGGGATACCCCGTTGTCTCTGGCAATCAGGTAAATCGAAAAAGGAACAAACAGGTAGAAAATCAGGTTCAGCCAGAATAGTCCAAATTGATTGTTGTACCCCTGCTCCCGGTAAAGTCTGGCTGATGCAGAATAATTAAAAATACTCTGGAAAACCTGAACGATGTACTTGGAAAACCCAAAGCGCAAAGAGGCGAATATCATCCATCCAATTACAACCAGGAAGAAGGACCAGTCCTGTGCGACGACTTTCATCGGTTTTCCTTCAAAGCCGTATGGTTTTCCAGGTTGTTCGGCGACCGTTGCTTTCGCCTTCAATGAATCAACAGGAACAGGTGCAAAACTCCAGAAATTCAGGGTATCTCCCTCCGACTGATAATAGCCGGGATTTCCGGTATAAATATTAACGTTAAGATCCTTGTCAGAATAATTGTCCTTTGATTCGGCAGTTTGAGATTTCAGGGGTTTTGAAACCGGAGAAACCTTTTTCACATCGGCAGTTTGAGATTTCAGGGGTTTTGAAACAATAGAAATCTTTTTCACGATCGCTGGCTCGGTCTTTTTCTTGTTTTCAACCGCAGATTCTGCCTTTTTTCCTGTGATTTGCTGATGGTATTTTTCGGCTGCCTGAATGATCCTTTCTACTTCAGTATCCTGCTTTTCAGTCTTTGGGATCACTTTAGCCGGATGCAATTGTTTTTTGGTATTTTTCTGTGCAGATAATTTGGCTCCCTTTCGAGGAGTTTGCCCGGATTTGGTCACTGAAATAAACAAAAAAGAGGTGGCAGGAAGCAACATCGCACGATTAAATAAGATCGCTGCAAAGATAACAAAAAGTGATGGATACGGTAATTAACCCTCCAATCCAATGAAAAATATCAATTCTACCATTAATCAATATCTTTGTACCATGGAAAGTAAAGCACAACCGCATATCTATTTTGCCCCTCTGCAGGAATCAACGGATTTTATTTATCGCAGGGCACATGCCGTTCATTTTGGGGGCATCGACAAATATTTCTCCCCCTATTTGCTGGTCCAGAAGGATGGCAGTCTGAAAAAATCGCATTTGCGGGATACGATGCCTGAAAATTGTGAAGGGTATAACCTGATTCCGCAAATTATGGCAGGGAACAGTGCTGACTTTATCCACCTTTCAAATCACCTGACCACACTGGGTTATGAAGAGATCAACTGGAACCTGGGGTGTCCCTATCCCATGGTTACCCGCAAGGGGATGGGATCCGGCTTGTTGCCTCAGCCGGAAAAGATCAGGGAAATACTTGAAACAGTGCTCCCTCAGCTCAAATGCAGATTATCCGTCAAAATGAGGTCAGGATTGGATTCTAAGGAGGATATCTTACAAGTAATACCTGTCATGAACGATTTCCCGCTGACAGAAATCATCTTCCATCCAAGGGTTGCCAAACAGCTTTATTCAGGAACTCCCGACCGGGAACTGTTTCAACAAGTACTTGCATTAAGTAAAAACCCGGTCGTTTACAACGGAGACCTCGTTACTTCCGAAGATTTCAAAATTGTCAGCGATCAGTTTGATGCTGTCACCTCCTGGATGATCGGCAGAGGCATGCTTAAAAATCCTTTCCTCGCTTCGGAAATTAAGGGTATTCAGCTTCCCGGCAGGGAAGCGAAAATCGTACAACTTGAGCGCTTTCACGAGGAGATATATGGAAGCTACACGACTCTACTCAGCGGCCAAAGCCATTTGATTACCAGAATGATCAAGTTTTGGGAGTACTTTTGCTTCAATTTCCCTAATCCGCACAAGAGTTTTAAGCGGGTAAAAAAATCGATCAACCAAACCAAGTATGAAATTGCAGTAAGAGATAATTTTCTCCAACTGAGAAATGAAGAATCAGATTCGACGATTTGACGATTCGACAATGAGTTAATTTGACGATGAGGGAATCCGTTTTGATTCAATCCTCCTGATTCTGAATCCTAATCGCAAAAAATTGTCAAATCGTAGAATTAACTCATTGTCCAATTATCAATGTGCCAGCAGCCAGTTTTCGGCGGCATCCATCTCCACTTCAAGCGGAACAACCAACTCAACGGCATGCTCCATCTCCTCCTTGACGATCTTTTTCACGATTTCGGTCTCCGATATAAGCAGGTCGAAATTTAATTCGTCATGCACCTGCAGATTCATCTTCGAAGCAATGTTTTCCGCATCAAATCTTCGCTGTATCCTCACCATGGCCACTTTGATGATATCAGCCGCTGAACCCTGTATCGGGGCATTGATGGCATTGCGTTCGGCAAAGCCACGAACTGCGGCATTTTCAGAGACAATGTCCTTGAGGTAACGCCTTCTTCCCATGATTGTTTCTACATATCCCCGCTTACGGGCAAGTAAAATCTGTTCGTCCATGTAGAGCTTTACCTGCGGGAAGTTGATAAAATAGTCGTCGATCAACTGCTTGGCTTCATTGCGGGGTATATTGAGCCGCTGTGCCAGTCCAAAGGGCGAGATTCCATAGATGATCCCAAAATTGGCAGTCTTGGCTTTTCGCCGCATATCGGATGTAACATCTTCGAGCGGGACGTTGAAGATTTTGGCGGCTGTGGCTGCATGAATATCCTCGCCATTGGCAAATGCCTGAATCATCACCTTGTCGCCCGACAATGCGGCCATGATCCGCAGTTCAATCTGAGAATAGTCGGCAGACAAAAACAAGTGGTCACGATCGCTTGGCACAAAGGCTTTCCTGATCTCCCTGCCATTTTCGTCACGGATGGGGATATTCTGAAGGTTTGGATTGTTGGAACTCAACCTTCCGGTTACGGCGACTGTCTGGTTGTAGGAAGTATGAATTTTGCCGGTCTTGGGATTAATCAGCTTGGGAAGCGACTCCACGTAAGTGGAAAGTAGTTTTTTCAGTCCGCGGTGTTCAAGCACTTTCCCAATGATCGGATGGCGATCCTGCAAAGTGACCAGCACCTCCTCGTTGGTGGAATATTGCTTGGTTTTGGTCTTTTTTGCCTTGGGGTCAAGCAGTAGTTTATCGAACAGGATGTGCCCCAACTGCTTGGGCGAAGAAATATTAAACGGCTCTCCGGCCAATTCGGTGATATCAGTTTCAAGCGTGATGATTTGTTCCCTCAGGATCACAGCAGATTCCTCCAGTGCCTTCACATCAATTTTCATCCCGGCCAGCTCCATTTCAATCAACACCTTTAAAAGCGGCATCTCCACTTCTTCAAAGAGTTTGGTCACATTGCCTTCAGCCATTTCTTTCTCCAGAAGTGGTTTCAGTTGCAGGGTGATGTCGGCATCTTCACAGGCATACTCTTTGATGATCTGTAGGTCGACTGAACGCATGGTAGTCTGGAATTTTCCTTTCCCGATCAACTCGGAAGTGGCTATTTTCTTATATCCAAGATAGATCTCACTGAGAAAGTCAAGGTTGTGCCGCAACTCGGGTTGAATCAGATAATGAGCCACCATGGTATCAAAGATCGGACCATGCAGTTTGATTCCGTAACCGGAAAGAACCAGTGCGTCAAATTTGATGTTTTGTCCGACTTTGGTAATGGATTCACTGTCGAAGAGCGGCTTGAATTCCGCCACAATCTGTCTGGCAAGTTTTTGATCGGCAGGAACCGGAATATAATAGGCCTCACCTTTTTTAAAGCTGACAGAAATACCTACCAGCTGGTCTGCCAGTGGATCCAGTCCAGTTGTCTCCGTATCGAAACAAAATTCCTTTTGAAGGAACAACTCGCTGATAAGAGCTGCCCGCGCCTCCTCACCCTCGACCAGATGGTATAGGTGTTCATAGGAATGAATCTGTTCCAGGTTGGAAACAGGTGCAGCGAAGGTTTCTTCATTGAAATCAAAGAGTGAGCCCTGGGGATTAACGGGTTTTGCAATGACAGTCTCCGCTTTTGGCAATTTGGAGACCATGTTGCGAAATTCGAGTTCTGAAAAAATATCATTCAGCAACTGATGATCGGGGTCCTGACGGACCAATTCGCCGGGGGTATGGTTCAGCGGTACATCAATGATAATTTCGGCCAGTTTTCTCGAAAGCCTCACCTGCTCCTCAAAATTGACCAGACTCTCTTTCTGTTTTCCTTTCAGCTCGTCGATGTGTTCGTAAACACCATCAATTCCTCCGAACTGAGAAATAAGCAGAGTTGCTCCTTTGGGTCCGATACCCGGGCAACCCGGGATATTGTCGGATGAATCGCCCATCAGGCCGAGCAGATCAATGACCTGATCTGGCCGGCTGATCTGGAAATTTTCGCAAACCTCATTAACCCCCCAGATCTCCATCTCGTTGCCCATTCGTTTGGGCTTGTACATGAAAATATTGGAAGAAACAAGCTGGGCATAATCCTTGTCCGGTGTCACCATATAAACCGTGAAATCCTCTTTCTCCGCGGATTTGGCCATGGTACCTATCACATCATCTGCTTCATATCCTACACATTCGAGTGTAGGAATCCGGTAGGCATCAATCATACTACGGATGTAGGGAATGGCAATTCTGATGCCCTCAGGCATGGCGTCGCGCGTTGCTTTGTAGGCATCAAAAAGTTCATGGCGGAAGGTTGGACCATGCAAATCGAAGGCCACAGCGATATGTGTGGGTTGTTCCAGCTTCAGAATCTGTTCGAGCGTATTGACGAAGCCGAATACAGCCGAGGTGTTCATCCCTTTCGAATTAATTCTGGGATTATTGATAAAGGCGAAATAGGATCGGTATATCAGGGCATAGGCATCTATCAGGAATAGCTTTTTCATGAGTTATCTACATTAAATATTGAATATCCAATCGTACGAATGAACTCGCAATTGTTATACATCGCCATTTGCAGGCCTAAGACATGCAAGTTACACTCGTAAAATTTAATGAACCAAAGCTAATAAGTAATTGACAATAGACAATTGACAGCCGACGATTATGCAAGTTGCTGACTCCCTTCTGAATGCAGAACATTCTCCTGATTCCTGTCAGTCAGGAAAATTTATAAAACAAAAAGCCGGACAAATAGATGACCGGCTCTTTAATTTCTTGAATCAAAATGTGGCGATATGCTGCAATGTCACATGAAAACCTTGATCAATTACCCTTGTGGCGGAAACAGGAAATTGTCATGGATGAACTAATTTTCACACTGACAACTCTCCACGCATCTGAGTATGCCGCTGAGTCCTGAGTGTTTCAGAAAGTAATAAGTGTTTTTTCCATCGCGCGTGGAGGCCAAAACTCCTTTTGATTTTAATATCCCCAAATGGTGCGAAGTGGCCGACTGCTCTATTCCCAATTTCTCATAGATTTCAGTCACCGTTAGCTTTTGATTGCCCTCCAAATAGCTGACAATGGTAATTCTCATGGGGTGAGCAATCGCTTTAAGCATCTCGGCTGCCAGCGTTAACTTTTCCAAAGTCTGTTCGTGCGGGTTCATTGTTAGGATTTATTTAAATAATTGTAATTCAGTAATACAAATATATAGATAACATATAATTAATCAATGGAACGAATCGTTAAAATGTTTAATTTAGAACAGGTACAAACAATCCTGCCATCGATGAAAAATGATTACTTTTGGCATTATAAACGGCTGATTACTGTATGGCATCAAAAAATGAGATAATAGCTCCTGTTGAAGCAGAGTTGAATCATTTCGAACCCTTTTTCAAAAAATCGACCAGAACTTCCATCCCCCTTCTGGATACGATCATGAATTACATATTGCGGAGAAAAGGGAAGCAAATGAGGCCCATCCTGGTTTTCCTTTCAGCCAAGTTGAACGGCGAATTCAATGAACGCACCTATCATGCGGCACTAACGGTTGAACTGCTGCACACGGCTACACTCGTCCACGATGATGTGGTGGATGAATCCTATCAGCGGCGTGGTTTCTTTTCTGTCAATGCCATCTGGAAAAACAAAATTGCGGTACTGGTTGGTGATTTTATCCTCGCCAAAGGTCTGCTATGGTCGATCGAACACAAAGATTACGATATTCTTCAATTTATCTCCGCGGCTGTCAGGGAAATGAGTGAAGGAGAAATCCTCCAAATCCAGAAAGCAAGAAAGTTGGATATTACGGAAGCGGTCTATTTTGAGATTATCCGAAAGAAAACGGCTTCCCTGATGGCCACAAGTGCAGCCGCAGGAACCTGCTCTGTCACGGATGATGCTGAAATCATCGAGCGGATGAGGTTATTCGGGGAGTATGCAGGAATAGCATTTCAGATCAAGGATGATTTATTTGATTTTCAGAAGACGAATCTTGTTGGAAAGCCTACCGGGAATGACCTCCATGAGAAGAAAATCACTTTGCCTTTGATCCATGCCCTCAACAGGGGTAACTCTTCAGAAAAACGCACCATCCTGAACATCGTTCGCAAGAAAACAAAAACCAATTCGGACCTGGCAGAGGTATCTGACTTCATTGCATCGAAAGGCGGATTTGAATACGCTGAAACCATGATGCAGGAATACCACCAGAAGGCGCTTGATCAGTTGACAGCCTACCCCGATTCAGAATACAAGCGTGCCCTGATTGCTTTTGTCGGATACATTACCACGAGGGAGAGCTGAAGAAGAGTGCCTGTATTATAAAATTTTCATGACCGGATTAAAAGTTCCACATCAGCATAATTGCCCATGGATGCAAAATTTTCAATAATTAGAAGGAAACATAAAATCTCCCCTTTATCATCGCATCTCAATTCGGCTAAATGTTGCAGAAAGGATTGTAATGTATTTTTTATTTGATCAGGTATTGGGCAAACGAATCGTTGTACTTTTCGCACCACGTTG
>JBAXUL010000108.1:0-12485 GCA_037129695.1 Prolixibacteraceae bacterium | reverse complement strand
TCCATACGTACGTTCTAATAATCAACATATTAATACTGTTATTTACGTGTGAAATCTCGGTTATGGATCAACTGATTTTGACTGAGGAAAGTTATTTTTCTTTCTCTGAAGATGGAATATTGTAACTGAAGGGAGCCGAAACTCTTTTCAAATAGGTATTGGTATAAGTGAATCCAATGGGAATGAGAGCAGCAATGTCAAATCACGTTATGATTTCGGTTAATTGATTGGACATTCATTATACCTTGCAAAAGCAAATTTGCTCTAAGGTATCGAAACTGAAAGGATAATATAGAGCAAATATTAAATACTTCAAATACAAGGACGTGGGATAATTTTAATATTTCTGTATAACTTTGGAACAGAAATAACCAGGCAAGAACTAATCAAAATATTTGCTGTGCAGCTTACAAGAAACGAAGTGGGGCAAGAAATTATTTTCGGAGATACCAACTCGTTCGAAAAAGTTTATTGCTATTATTATCCTAGGTTGGTCCATTTTGCAAGGCAATACTTGCTGGATGTCGAACTATCAAAGAACATTGTTCAGGATGTCTTTGCCGAATTATGGGACAAGCGGGAAACTTTGCAAAAGGATTCAAACCTGAATGCCTGGCTTTTTACTGTTACAAAGAATAAAGCATTGAAAAGTATCAAACGTTTGAAATCCCAACAAAACTATACCAGTTACATCAAATCTAGACAGTTGGAGGTTAACTTCATTTCATTGTCAGAATTCGATACCAGCGATCTGGTGTTTGAGGAGCTCCAGTCAAAAATTAAAATTGTGTTAGAAAAATTACCGCCAGCATGCCGAAAGATTTTCGAAATGAGCCGATTCAATGATAAAAAGAACAGAGAAATTGCCACTGACCTTAATTTAAGTATCAAAACAGTGGAGGCTCAGATTTCCAAGGCGTTAAAATTGTTTAGAGCCGAATTAAAAGACTACCTTCCGCTTCTTTATATCCTGTATATATGCAATAAATAAAAAATAACTTTTGTCAGTAAGGGTAAAAAGGGTTGATTGGGTTATACATTCAAACCAAAATATCAATGAACGAAGAAAAGTTATTACGTTATATCAAGGGGGAAATTCTTTCTGATGTTGAAATCATAGAGATTCTTGATTGGATCGAATCATCCCCTGAAAACCAAAAGAAATACACACTGTTAAAGAATCTTTGGGTTGTCACAGGCATTGATCATCACGATCTGATTGAAGTACCTGATTTTTCTTTCCGCGAAGCCAAATTAGTACAGTTCCGGCCTCATCTGATGGCTTCTTTTATGAAGTACGCAGCGGTATTTGTTCTTGCCTTTTTCTTGGGGTCTGTAAGCTTTTTACTGATCAACAGCAAGGAGCACAAAGCATTATCCATGAAGTTTAACACGATAAAAGTACCCAATGGGCAACGCTCCCAAATCACCTTATACGATGGCACAAAAGTTTGGCTTAACTCAGGGACTACATTTAGATACCCGGTCCTGTTTAGCTCAAAATCACGAGAAGTGATCATTGAGGGAGAAGCCTTTTTTGATGTTGCTAAAGACAAGGAACATCCTTTCATTCTTAATGCGGGCAATCTAAGTGTTGAAGTTTTGGGTACTCATTTTGATGTATGTGCATATCCGGAAGAGAATGAGCTCTCAACAACCTTGGTAGAGGGTTCTGTTAATGTTTTAAATACGACAACCGGCAAGCGGGTGATACTGAAACCGGGTGAGCAGGTTGTTCTTAACCGTTTAACCAACGGGCTTGAAATTAATGCTGTCAATACGGACCTGTATACTTCCTGGAAAGAGAATTTATTAAAGTTCGACAATGCGACCTTTGAGGAAGTTATCAAAAAGATGGAAAGATGGTATGATGTTAAAATATTTGTTGCCTCGGGAATAGATACCAAAGATCGGTATACCATGAAAATAAAGACCGAAAGCCTAAGGGAAATGCTTCAGTTGGTTGCAAAAACCACAAAAATTAAATATGAAATAAAAGAATCGACAGTGTTTATAAAATAACCATGGCAAAAAAGGGAAAGTGCTGAAACACTTTCCCTTGTATTTCATGCTGAAACATGAAACATGGATAAAATACCCCACCAGGAGGGGAGATGTTTAACCTTTACAGTTACAAAATTATGAAAAAAAAATGGTTTAATGATGAGAGGCCTTATCGCCCTCTTTTTAAATGGATTCGTGTTATGAAACTAACTCTTTTTTTTCTTCTTGCAGCGCTTGTTCATGTAAGCGCAAGCGTGTACTCACAACAAACCAAGCTAAGCGTCTCAATGAAGGATGCCAAAGTAAAAGAGGTTCTTAAGCAAATTGAAGACCAGACCGATTTTTCCTTTCTTTACAAGAATGATAATATCGATCTAAACCGGATTGTCAGCGTTGATCAAAAAGAAAAATCAGTAGAAAACCTTCTGGACCTGATCTTCCTGGGAACAACTGTAACCTTCGAAGTAGTCAACCGGCAAATAGTACTGGTTGATAATGCCAAGGAGAACTTTTTGCCAAGCAGTGAACAGCAACAAAAAAAGATTTCTGGCAAAATAAGTGATTCTGCCGGGAGTCCTTTGCCAGGAGTTTCTGTTGTTGTTAAAGGAACCACCAATGGGGTGATCACAGATGTGGATGGCAATTTTACAATTGGCAACATCGGTGAAAATTCGGTTTTACAGTTTTCGTTCGTAGGAATGAAGCCTCAGGAAATTAGTGTGGCAGGTAAAACAGTTCTAAAAATAACTTTACTCGACGAAACTGTAGGAATTGAGGAAGTAGTTGCAATCGGTTATGGCACAGCCAAAAAATCAGATTTAACGGGAGCTATAACACAAGTCAAAGCAGATAATTTAAAGATATTTACACCATCCAATGTCAGCGATCTGCTACGGACAAGTATTCCAGGATTAAATGCGGGGTATTCATCAACCGCCAAAGATAATAGCTCATTGTTAATTCGTGGTGAAACAACGCTAACTGCCGGTTCTTCACCTTTAATTGTTTTGGATGGCGTAATTTATAGTGGAGACCTCTCAGATATTAATCCCGATGATATTGACCGGATGGATATTATGAAGGACGCGAGTTCTGCCGCAGTTTATGGTTCAAGAGCAACCAATGGTGTCATATCTATTACAACAAAGAAAGGCAAGGGAGATAAACCAACCATCAACGTAAGCACAACTTTCGGTCTATCAACTCCTGCTAACAGGATAAAACCATATGATGCAAATGGATTTATGAGGTGGAGATCGGATATGTTTAAATCAGTTTTCAGTGCAACAGTTCCACAAAAACCATGGAGTCCATTTGATGATCCCCGTACCATTGATCAGCAATATCTGAGTAAGTGGTTTGCATATTATGGTACAAACGAAGCAAACAAGATTGACGCTTGGTTGTCAGGATTACGTTTAACCGGTAAAGAAATTGAGAATTACAAAGCAGGAAAGGTTATTGACTGGGAAGATATTATCTATCAAATTGGGAAAAGACAGGACTACAACGTAAGTCTTTCCGGAAAGAAAAACGATTTTACTTATTATTGGTCATTAGGCTATATGAACAATGAAGCACTGACAATCGGAGATAAGTTTTCAACTATCCGGTCACGGGTGAATCTGGAGGGACAGGTTACAAAATTCCTAAAGGTTGGTTTAAATGCCCAGTTTTCCTTTAAGGATCAAAGCTCAGTTCCGGCAAATAATGACCAATACATGAACCTGACGCCTTACAGCTCATATTATGCAAATGATAACACAACACTACGGTTATACCCAAACGATGATATTATGGGCACTCATCCCTTGTTGGACAGGAATTACAGAGAACGGGAAATGCAGTATTATACTTTTTTCCCTAAAATATATTCGGTTCTGGATCTACCATTTGGCATAACTTACACCATGAATCTCACTGCCAACCTGGACTTTTACCACAACTACGTTCATGATTCGTCGGCCCATCCCCTGTGGAGTTTGTATGGCGGATCAGCTACCCGCGAAAGTTCAATAAACAGACAATGGCAGATTGACAATATTTTTAATTGGAACCGTACTTTGTTCGACCTCCACAAAATTGATATTACATTTCTTGCAAATGCTGAAAAGATAAAATTGAATACAGATGGAATGACCAACCGAACTTTCTCGCCCAATGATATCTTAGGATATCACAACATGTCAACCGGTACTTTACCTGTTCTTTCAAGTAACGACGAGGTTCAATCGGCGGATGCTTTGATGGCGCGCTTAAATTACGGATTCAATAAAAAATATTTATTAACGTTATCGGTACGAAGAGATGGCTCTTCTCTTTTTGGATACTCTAATCCAAGAGCCAATTTCCCATCAGCAGCCATTGGTTGGGTTGCCACTGAGGAAGGATTTTTTAAATCAAAAATTATTAATTATTTGAAATTTAGGGCCTCTTGGGGAATTAATGGCAACCGTTCTATTACAAATTATGCAGCATTGTCCAGAATTGCCGCCGGAAAAACACTAAATGCAGATCAGAGTGGAACGGTTGTAGCAATTCCAACACTTGTTATTACTACCATGGAGAATAAAAACCTCAAATGGGAAAGAACTGAAGCAATCAACTTTGGAGTCGATTATAATCTGTTAAATGGTATACTTACGGGTTCCATCGAGGCATACAGCATGTCAACAACCGATGTTTTGGTAAACCGCTTGTTGCCTACTATCACCGGTTTTGACAGGGTTTATGCCAACTTAGGTAATGTGAAGAACAAAGGATTGGAACTTTCATTAAATAGCCTGAATCTAAAGCATGGCAATTTTGAATGGAAATCGAATCTGATTGTTTCTGTCAACAGGAACACAATAGTTTCAATAACCGGCGACAAGGTTAACGTACTTGACAAAAGCGGGAATGTTATTGGGCAAAAGGAATCTGATGATAAAACCAACAACTGGTTTATTGGGCAGTCAAAGGATGTAATTTGGGATTATAAAATATTAGGAACATGGAAAACAGGTCAGGAAGCTGAGGCTGCAAAATGGAACCAGTCTCCCGGTGATTTCAGGTTGCAGGATGTGAATGGAGATGGTTTGATGACCGATGATGACAAGCAATTTCAGGGTTACAGAACACCACGTTTTTCCTGGACCTTGACCAACAGCTTCAAACTGTACAAAAACATCGAAGCATCTTTTGTTATTTATTCTCTGTGGGGACAAAAGTCCCCTTATGCACTGGCCAAACATGATGATCACATCGAAGACCGGAAAAACTCATGGGACGTACCATATTGGACCCCGGAAAATCAGATTGACAATTATGCCCGTTTGCGATCTGCTCCTGCCAAAGGTGTCAGTTATACTGCTTGGTTCGATCGTTCGTATATCCGCCTGGAGAATGTCGCCATTGCCTACCGGATGCCAAAGAGCTTGATTAGCAAGACCTTCATCAGTGACATGAAAGTCACATTCAACATCCGCAATGCCGGTCTGTATGCGCCAGAGTGGAAATTTGGTGATCCTGAAGACGGGACACGTGCACAACGCATTTTTTCACTAGGGCTGAACCTTAGCCTATAACTGTGTTCAAAGATTTATTAAAAAGATTTAGCAATGAAACCAAATAGAAGAAATATAACAGCAGGAAGTGTTTTAATCACACTCCTTTTGCTCATTTCATGCAGTGAAAGTTTTCTGCAACCTGAACCACTCTCCTTTTATGCCCCGGAGAATGTATTGGTAAACGAAAAAGGGCTGCAGGCAGTTTTAGATAATGCGCTGATCAAGCTTAGAGATGAGTATTGTGTGGATCAGGCTCCCTTCCTGGTTAATCTGAAGTATTCTGATGTGGCAGTGGACGGATCAACAGATAAAGCTACCCCCTGGCAGGACCTAAACAATCAAATGCTTCCTGATGGAACAAATAATGACAATGCCTACACCAAGATAGGCTGGTACTGGGATGAATCCTACAGGACCATTAAAGATTGTAATACCGTGATAACCAGAATAGACAAGGCAACTTTTAGTTCAGACGCGGCAAAGAATAACATCCTGGGAAGTGCCTACTTTATGAGGGCATACCGGTATTACACCAAAACACTTCAGTATGGAGATGTTCCTTTCGTACTTGAAGAACTTTCAGCACCGAAGCTGGATTTTTATTCTACAACCAAAGAATCGATCTGGAAAAAAATGATTTCAGACCTCGAATTTGCGGTACTAAATGTGGCTGAGGCAAATATGACAAAAAAGGGACAGGTTACGAAAGCTGCCTGTAAACATCTGCTCGCGAAATACTATTTGCTAACAGGCAAATTTGATGATGCCGTCAGGTTAACTACGGAAGTTATTGATGGTGGAATCCATAAACTAAATACCGCACGCTTTGGTATCGACAAAGGAGTAACTACCAAAGATGTAATATGGGATATGTTTCGCATTGAAAATAAGAGCATTGCAGGAAATACTGAAGGACTACTAATGACCATCGACAGATATGGAACCTTAGGAAGTACAACAGGAGTGAACTCTATGAGGAATATCTCACCGAATTGGGGGGCAACAGGGATTATTAAAACACCAAATGGTGCAAATGGATTGTCAGATGCGGCAAAATGTGAAATTGGTCTTGTAGAAAAATATGGCCGGGGAGTGGCTCGCATTCGTCCTACCTATTATTCCCAAGCTTCTATCTGGACAATAAATGGGGTTCAGGATAACACTGATTTTCGCCACAATTCAGATAACGGGAATTGGGTAAATATGGAAAAACTTGTCTACAACAATCCAGTTCTTAAGACCAGCAATAATGCCTGGTATGGCAAAAACCTTCAACTGCGAAGCGATGCTGGAACACTTCTTTGCATCGACACAATCAGGATGTGGTTTAGCTGGCCTCATTACAAGGTTTGGATTGCTGATCCTGACAAAGTTCAACCAGCAGGAGGGCCGGGGGATTGGTATATTATCCGTTTAGCTGAAACCTACCTGCTTAGAGCTGAGGCGTATATCTGGAAAGGCGAATGGCAAAAAGCCGCGAATGATATTAATGTAATACGGCAAAGAGCGAATGCCAGATATATGTATACAGCAATTGATATTCAGACAAAAAAAATCGGAGCAGTGCTTGACGAAAGAGCGCGTGAATTGTATTATGAAGAACTTCGCAAAGTGGAACTGACCAGAATGGCAATTATTTATGCTACGACTGGTATTCCTTGCTACAATGGAAAAGTTTATAGTATGGATAAAATCAGCGATGACAATTTCTGGTACGATAGAGTTGTTGAAGTAAGTGATTTCTATAATAAGTCCGTAAAAACACCCTACGGAAACGTATTTTCCTGTTCTCCAAAACATATCTTCTGGCCAGTTCCATCCTATGCGATAAATTCCAATACTGGAGGAATTATCAACCAAAACAAAGGTTATCCAGGAACAGCGAAAAATGTCATACCATTGGTTTACACTGGAAAGTAGCGAAAGTAGATTTTTATGACCTTTAAGAGGTTGTTCTAATAGTTAAATTATTTAGCCACTAAGGACTCGAAGGTAAAACAAAAATATTTTATATGACTCCTATTCTGTCATATACACTTGTTCAATTCGTGCTCCCTTTGTGCCCTTAGTGGTTAAATGTGATTTTTTTGACATCATCTCACCCTTTCTTCCGGAATGAAATAATTGTGAATAGGTAATCGTCAATGGGGATGATAGCAGGCCTATGGCGATTCAAAAATCAAACAAAATTTAATTTATTTGAAAATGAACCACTTTCAAACATTAAAAATATTAGCTGGTATCTCTGGTATAACCTGTTTTAATACAGCATATTCTGCCAACCAGCCTTCTCCCAATATATTGGTTATTACTTGCCATGATTTGGGGCAAAATTTAAATTGCTACGGTGTAAAAACTGTAAACTCCCCCAACCTTGATCTATTGGCTTCCAAGGGTGTCATGTTCCGGAATTTCTACTCTACTTCTTGTGTGTGTTCACCTGGAAGAGGTAGCTTATTTACCGGTAGATATCCTCAATCGAATGGATTGATGGGTTTGACACATGCTCCCTGGTGGTGGAAATTGAATGATAACGAAAAACATATTGCGGAATTACTCAAGGCAAGAGGTTATAGCACAACACTGATTGGATTTACCCACGTTGGAGAACCGGGTCGTCTGGGGTTTGAGAATCATCTGTCGGCCAACAATAATGCGAAAGAAACAGTTAGTGAAGCGATTAATTTTTTCAAAAAATCCAGAAATGAGGATAACCCTTTTTTTCTTAAAATAGGATTTTCTGAGGTTCATGATCCCTACAGACAAAATGCAGATAGTACAAAGGGTATTAATGTTCCGGGATTTTTGACGGGAACATCTGAGATCCGCAGAGAGTTGGCGAAATTTCAAGGTGAGATAAGGTTTTTGGATGAATGTGTTGGAAAGATAATGGATGCTATTGCAGCAAGTGAAGTAGCAAAAAACACTATAATCGTCTTCACAAGTGACCATGGAATGGGTTTCCCTGGTGCAAAATGGACAACCAGAAAAGCAGGAGTTGAAGTTCCATTTATCATCTATCAACCTGAATCAATTTTTTCAGGCGGAAAAATATTTAATGAGATCATGAGTAACGTGGATGTTTTACCAACATTTTTTGAATATGCGGGATTCACTATTCCTAAGAACATTGAAGGTGTTAGTTTCAAGAAACTTATTTCGGGCGAAACAAAAATTCAACCCAGAAAATCTGCTTTTGCACAATTCACGCCTGATATGAAACGTGACAATCAATCCCGGACAATTATCTCAGGCAAATTTCAGTTGATTTGGTACTTTGACGCCGGTCGTACTGTTGCATATCCATTAAGCATCAGTCCGTCACGCTTTTCCGCACACGTGGAAAGAGAAAATACTACTGCCTCCCGTCCATTCTATGAGTTGTACAATACAGAGAATGACCCTTTTGAACTTGCAAATATTGGTATGAAGGAGGAGTATGCCGGGAAAGTCAAAGAACTTTCTAAAGAATTACTCTCCTGGATGAAGTCTGTAAAAGACCCGCTTCTGAAAGGACCTGTGGTTACTCCTTATTATGAAAAATCCAGGTCAGAGCTTGAGACAATAACAAAGTAGAATAATGAATCTTTTCAAGAGAAAAAAATGAAAATTTTATCAACGGCAGTGCTATGTTCATTGGGTGGTGGGTTTTTTCTAAATGCCAGTGGATCAAATGGAAAAACTGAATCGAGGCACCCCAATATCTTAATCGCAATCAGCGATGATCAATCATTTGCTCACACCGGCTTTTCCGGTTGTAAATTTGTAAATACACCAGGCTTCGACCGTGTGGCGAAGACTGGAGTTTTTTTTACCAATTGTTATGCAGGCTCACCCGGATGTGCTCCTTCAAGAGGCTCACTGGTAACCGGTCGCTACCCTTGGCAGAATGAACAAAGTGGTCAACATGCCTCTAGTTGGATGAAAAAATATGTCCCGTTTGTCGATTTACTGGAAAAGAATGGATATCACACAGGGCATACAGGGAAAGGGGTCGACCCCTTTCAATATGCAAGAAATGAGACGGATTCAACATGGCGCAAAGAAAATGCTGCAGGTAAGCCATACAACTCTATACAATATCACAAGGGCGATGTTACTGACAAACGTACGGCAGAAGGGATTAGTGGAATCAATTATTTTGCCAACTTCGAGAATTTTATGCAAAAACGCCAGACTGGGCAACCATTCTATTTCTGGTATGGTTCAAACGAACCCCATCGTGACTATGAAAAAGATTCGTGGAAACGAAATCATAAAAATTTGAGCACCGTTGATGTACCCGGGTTCTTTCCTGATCGTGAAGAAATTAGGGGAGATCTGCTTGATTATGCAGTGGAAATAGATTGGTTCGACCTCCATTTATCCAAAATGCTTAATTATCTTGACTCAATTGGAGAATTAGACAATACCATTGTTATTGTTACCGGGGATAATGGGATGCCGTTTCCCCGGGCAAAAGCAAACTGCTTTGAATATGGGGTTCATGTTCCGTTAGCCATTTCGTATCCCAAAGAATTTGCGGGGAAAAGGATAGTGAATGATCCGGTAAGTTTCGTTGATTTCGCCCCGACAATTCTTGAGATGACAGGTACAAAACCAGATGGTATGATGCCAATTTCAGGAAGAAGCATGGTCAATCTCCTGAAGTCAAAAAAATCCGGCATACTTGATAAGACAAAGAAATATGTGTTTGCTGGCAGAGAGCGACACTCTTCCTCGCGATGGAACAACCTGGGCTATCCGCAGCGGGCTATCAGAAGTGAAAAATATCTGTTTATATGGAATATGAAACCAGAACTATGGCCAGCCGGTGATCCACAGGCCTTAAAATCAAATTCGAATGATGAGCTTTTGCCCCTTTTTGGAATAGATGCTAAAGGTAAACACCACTCTGATTGGGCTTTTACCGATGTAGACGCCTCTCCTTCTAAATCTTTCATTATTGAGAATCACGCGACTGAAGACATCCGTTACTATTTTGACCTGGCTTTTGGAAAACGAACAGAATTTGAATTGTACAACGTTGCAACTGACCCGTATTGCCTTAACAACCTTTACGGTAAGGAAAAATTTGAGCCAATCTGCAATGAAATGAAAGCAAAACTTAAAGAAGAACTTGTAAAATCCAAGGATCCCAGAGTGGTAGGGCCGAATACTGAAAAATTTGACTCCTATATCCGTTATAGTCCAATACGTGAATTTCCAAAACCAAATTAAACTTCAATTAATTCAAAAATCCCGCCAAAAAAATCCGCTGGGTTTTTCAACAACCAGTGTTAATCGATTGAAAATATGGATATTAACTATAGGTTGTATGGGAGCGGTGCATTCGCATAGCTCAGATATCAGCTTAAAAAGGACAAGCACCCTAAATGGGCAAAGACAAACAGAAGGTTCAAAACGCAGCGTTAAACTAATTTGGCCGATATTGACCTGACTTTGTCCAAAAACCGGAATATATCCGGTACAAAAAATCTAAATTAGATCTTTAAAAATTATATTTATTAAACTACCAGAAAAAATCTATTATGAAACCATCCGCCTTTTCTAATTTCAGCTATCCCGCAAAATTACTTCTGATTGCAGTTGCCAGTTTCCTGTTTCTTGCCAATGCGCAGGCCAAGCCCAAGGATTTTGACCTGAAAAACTGGCCGGCCAAAAAATCGCCCATGGAAATTGGGACCCGGATTGCGGAAAAATACCTCAAAACTGCGCATTCCAGGTATGGGAATACCCATCCCGAAGTACCTCCCACCCAGATCACCTATCCGGATGTGTGCGCCTGGCTGGGCGGTATGTGGTTTGCTGAGATCACAGGCAACAAAACTTTGTTCAATCGGTTCGAAACCCGGTTTACCCCACTTTTCGATCAGGAGAAGAATCTTCTGCCAATACCCAACCATGTCGACAACAATGTGTTCGGTTCCGTGCCGCTTGAGTTGTACCTGCAAACCAAACAACAGAAATACCTGGATCTTGGACTTTTGTATGCAGATTCCCAATGGAAATTACCCGAGGATGCCAATCCGGAGCAAAAAGCATGGTCCGATCAGGGCTACACCTGGCAAACCCGCATCTGGATCGACGACATGTTCATGATTACGGCCGTTCAGGCACAGGCTTTCCGCGCCACCGGCGACCGGAAATACATCGACAGGGCAGCGAAAGAAATGCTGCTGTACCTGGATAAGATCCAATTGCCGAACGGTCTGTTTTATCACTCACCGGAAACCCATTACATTTGGGGACGAGGCAACGGCTGGATGGCTGCGGGCATGGCTGAGATATTGCGCAGTCTTCCGGAGAATCATCCCGACAGGGCAAAAATCATGGAAGGATACCACAAGATGATGGCCGCCTTGCTGAAATACCAGGAGCCGGGAGGCATGTGGAGACAAATAATAGACGATACCAAGGCCTGGGAAGAGACTTCAAGCACCGCCATGTTTACCTATGCGATGATCACGGGGGTCAAACACGGATGGCTCGACAAAAAGACCTACGGAGCTGCAGCACGAAAAGGATGGCTGGCAGTAACCGGTTATCTCAATGCCAACGATGAGTTGACGGAAGTTTGTGAAGGCACCAACATCAAAAACGACCACGACTATTACCTGCAACGCAAACGAATCGTAGGAGACCTTCACGGTCAGGCACCGCTGCTATGGTGTGCTACTGCGTTTCTGAGATAAGTGGTTATTAAAAAATAACACTGAGCTACACAGAGAAGCACAGAGTTCCACAGAGAAACAATTAAGAAGTTTGAAGGTTTTGAAAGGATGATAATGTTTGAAAGGTTTTCAAACATTATCATTATTAAATTATTGAATATCTGTAAGTACTCATGGAACTCGCAGTTGAATTTATTTCGCCTTTTGTTGGCTTTGCCCATGCTCGTTTCACTCGTAAATAGATTAGTTAAATTATTGA
>JBAXUL010000107.1:0-12701 GCA_037129695.1 Prolixibacteraceae bacterium | reverse complement strand
CGCTCGATTCAGAAAGCCATCTCCTTTATATCGTCAGCGATCAGGAGGGAACCCTATATAAATTTCAAATAAACAATTAAATCGATATTAATTATGGCACAAGAAGAACTAAAAGTGGGTGAAATTTCAAAACCGAGGTTCGAATTCAGATCCTTCGGACAGAATTTTGACAATGCAGCCAAAAGGATGGCGCGCTTCTCTTCACCAATTCCTGAAAAGGTTTGGGAAAGATACTCGGATGAGATCTATATCTTATCAAGAACCAACGATATCAACAACACCAAAGTCAGGGATGGATTGATGGATATCAAAACATTTGTGCAAAATGTAGATGGACTGGAACAATGGAACCCGTTGATGAAAGCCGAATTTCCAATATCAAGGAAAATTCTCGTTGAAGAGGTCTTTCCTGCATTCATGGTCGAGATGCCTGAACTCCACAAAGAAATCTATTTGTTTGAGGAATTCCTGGCAATGATTGATAAGCATCCGGACCTGCAGGCGGTAAAAGTTCACAAGCAACGTTTCGGGTATATGGTCAACAATACCATTTGCGAATATGGCGAATGTCTCTTCAACGGAGCAAGGGTGGTAACCATTAACTCTGAATCTACAGAAGTTGAAGACATTAAGAAAACGATGAGGGAGGTAGGCCTTGCAGGAGTCGAGAATATCAACTACCTGCAGGCAATAAAAAGAGTTATTGGATGGATCAACAAACCTTTGGCAAACTAATTATCATGGCGCAAGAAATAGAACGTAAATTTTTAGTCCTTGGTGATGATTTCAAGGCTGTTGCCTCCAAATCGACACGAATCACACAAGGATATCTTTCTTCCCTTCCGGAACGCACGGTACGTGTGAGGATCAAGGGAGATAAGGGTTATATTACCATCAAAGGGATTGGCAGCGCTTCTGGTGCCTCCAGGTATGAATGGGAAAAAGAGATCACGGTAGGCGAAGTGGATGAACTATTGAAAATATGTGAGCCGGGGGTGATAGACAAAACCCGGTACGAAGTAACTTCAGGGATACACACTTTTGAGGTGGATGAATTTTATGGCGAAAATCAAGGACTTGTCGTAGCGGAAGTCGAACTTACCAGTGAAGAAGAATCATTCATCAAACCTTCATGGATAGGTTTGGAGGTAACAGGAGATGTAAAATACTACAACTCAATGTTAATGAAAACTCCATATACCAAATGGTGAAAAGAAAGTCATTCAGTCAAATGGCAGGCATGAAGTAACCAAATTACAGGAGTCTCATTTACAGCAACCCTTTGAATCAGTGAGTGCTGGCTGTAAATGAGCTTCATTTGCTTTTCAGTTTATTATTCAACAGTATTCATTCTATTCCCGTCACTTAATAATCCAGCATGATAAACATTGCATTGTTTGGTCCTCCCGGTGCAGGGAAAGGCACACAATCTGCCTTTCTCATTGAAAAATATGATCTGTTCTACATTTCTACCGGCGATTTGTTGCGTAAGGAACTTGCTGAAGAGACCAAACTTGGCCTCGAAGCAAAAAGTATCATCGCGGCAGGTAAACTTGTTTCGGATGAAATCATCGTTCAGATTCTTGAAAAAACGATCAAGGATAATCCACAGGCCAATGGTTTTCTTTTTGATGGTTTTCCGCGAACCAACATCCAGGCATACATACTTGAAGGTCTGATGATTAAGTTAAACACTTCGCTTAATTGTCTTATTAGCATTGAAGTGCCCGAAGATGAATCGGTTTCACGGCTTCTCAACAGGGGGCTTACTTCAGGAAGGCTCGACGACAATGAACTTATCATCCGAAACAGGCTGAAGGAATACGAAGAAAAGACCTTGCCCGTACTTAACTTTTATAAGGAAAAAGGAAACTATGTCTCCATTGATGGAAACAAGGAAATAGCTGAAGTAACCTCGCAAATTGAAGAAATCATCAACAAGGAACTGAGCAAGAAGTTGATGAATGTGGTCATTTTTGGCTATCCCGGCTGTGGGAGGGGATCGCAGGGGATGGAACTTTCAAAAAAATATGGTCTCGAATATATTTCAACGGGTAGAATGCTGGAAGAAGAGATAGACGAGGGCACCGAATTGGGTAAAAAAATTACGCAAATATACGAGAATGGAGAATTGGTCCCCGATGAAATCGTCGTACCTCTTATTCTGAAGAAAATCAAAAATTCCAAAACCGTTAAGGGTTTCATTTTTAAGGGATTTCCGAGAACATTGGTTCAATCATACATTTTAGACGGTATATTGAAGAAGCATAATTCATCTATTTGCAAAATCATTGACATTCAAGTCAGTACGCTCGAATTGATTTCCAGGCTCAGCAACCGCAGCAAAACCAGTCATTGCAAGCCTTATGACACCAGTACTGAAAAAATTGTCAGGAGATTGAAAGATCACGAACAAAAAACAATTCCTGTTCTGGATAAGTACAAGGATATCCATGACGTTGCCATTGTCAATGGGGAGGATCCCTTTGAGGTTGTTTTTGAGCGAATGTCGGCAGAAATTGAACAAGGATTTAAAAATTTGAGATAATGATTAATCAGGAAGATACGGAGAACAAGGACAAAGGTTTGACAGAGTTCTCTCCGGATGTGCTGGACATGAACAATTACCGAATTGAAAAACTTCCGAAAGTTCATAAAAGCGGTTTTGAAAAATGGATGGCTTTGCTTGGCGTTCCTATTGCCACATTTCTCTTTATCCTGATTTACTATTTTTCTGATTTCGCCTTTCTTGATTTCATAGACCATGCCGCACTAAAGGGAGATGCCCTGGAACGGTTTCATGCATTGGGTACAGACAAATTTTTACGCATCAACTACGCGATGCTGGCTATTTTCTTAACAGCCATCATTTTGTGGGTTACGGAGGCAATCCCCAATTACCTCACCTCCTTCTTCGTAATCATTGCCATGGTTCTGACAGGGGTGACTACCGAGAAAAATGCCTATGCGCAACTCGGACATCCGGTGATGTGGCTGAATATCCTCTCTTTTATCCTGGCAAGCATGCTGGTCAGCACCAAAGTGGCCAAGCGGTTTGCACTCTGGTTTGTTATCCGTTTCGGCAAGAATGCGACAGGTATCTTTTTCAGCTTCATCGTAATCAATGTTGTACTATCGATATTTATTTCGGCAACCACCGCCAAAGCAACCATCTTGCTACCTATTTTCATGGTAATTGCCGCCATTTATGGTGCGAAACCCGGCAGCCGGAACAATTTCGGGCGTAACATCGTGCTGCAGAATCTCTTTCAAATCAACATAGGCGCCAGCGGTTTTATTACCGGATCAGGAGCCAATTTACTGGCAGGTTCGATGATAGCCGGTGCCATGGGCTGGTCGATCTTCAGTTTCCAGGATTGGTTCATTGCAGCTTTCCCCCTGGCCATTACTTTGATTCTGATTGGTTGGTTTGTAGGCACCAAACTTCTGTTCCCTATGAAAAAAGAGGAACAAGTGCCACAGATAGAAGGCGGTATAGACAGACTTAAGCAGGAGTACAGGCTTCTTGGTAAAATGAGTGTGAACGAATTCAAGTCGATAGCCATTTTCGTAGCTGTGGTGGCTTTATGGGCGACCGATAAGCAGCATGGCATTTCTCAGACGGCTGTTGCATTCATGGGTGCATTTGTTGCGCTCTTACCGGGAATTGGTGTTGTAAAGTGGAACGACGTTGATATACCTTGGCATCTTTTACTTTTCTCGGCAGGAGCATACACACTCGGAGCCGGACTTGAAGCTACGAATTTGGCCTCAACCATTGTCGATGCCCTTTTCTCTCATTTTGGGATCACCGCTGCGACCCCGTTTTGGATGCTCTATTGCGGCCTCACTTTTGCCATGATATTCTCTGCCATATTCTTTGAATCAAAAACGATGCGGGCATTGATATTCATTCCGATTGCCATTGGGGTCGCACAGAAATTCAAACTTCCAATCCTCAGTCTCGCCTTTCCTGTTGCATTGCTCATAGAACATGTCTATGTTTTGCCTTTCAATAGCAAACCGGCTGCCTTGCTTTATACAACTGGCCATTACAGCTGGAGCGATACTTTCAAATACGGATTTATCATGTTGGTAATTAGCTGGCTATCAATGATTATCTACGGGGAAACCTACTTAAGGTTTCTGGGTTACACTCCCAATGGAGTATTTTTCTGATCCTTTAGTTCAACCATATAATTTCCAAAACGTAAGGGTATGATAGATGAAAATGTTAAAATTCATGACCAGTTTTCAGTTGAATTGAAAGTCGGATTCGTTGCAAGGAAAAAGCAAAAGATCAATGACTTCGCTTTCAATATCTGGATTTTTATCCCCAATAGCTTGGATATAAACAGGTTTACCTATACAAAAGATAATTTCTACAGGGATCTGACCTCGCACATCCGATTGATAACACCATCCTACCTGTTGAGGAATATTGCAGACCAGTCGGTTCCACCGTTCAGTTCTCTGGAGAAATCATTCAATACCTTATCGGCGGCTCCGACCAGAACCAATAAAGCCAATTATGAGTACGAACTGAAGATGTTTTTGTCGATTCTGAAGAGTTCACTCAGGGATGAAGTTTCGCATGCGATCAGCAGCAAACTGGACAGCGACCGTGATTTTCTGATCCAGTCCTACCTCACAAATATTGAAAAGATAGCCTCTTACTACCGTTCTTTAAGACTTATTATCAATGCACCTTCCATCTCAAATGGGTTGCTTGATTACTACCTGTTCGGAGATGAATTTATGTCAAACCTGATTGAATTTCACACTTTCCGCCTGATTCAAATGTTGAAAAAGAGTCACCCTCACAACTACCAACAGATGAAGGGAGAACTTCAGGCACTGATCAATGCTGAAATTGCCTATAAAAAAGAGAAAGGATATCTGGTGGTGGAAAAGAACAACAAGACCAATAACCAGGAGCTGGTTTTCAGACAAAGCATGCTCAAAAAATATGCAGAGAGCAATCTTTTCCTTGATGTAAAAAAGCGAAAAGACGGAGTTTGGGTCGAGCAGATTCTGTTTAGTATCGCTGCCGGATTATCCATGATTTTTGCCACATTTATCGCCTTCTCCTTTCAGCAAAAATATGGCAACTTCACCATGCCCATGTTTGTAGCACTCGTTGTCAGCTACATGTTGAAAGACAGAATCAAGGAGCTGGCACGGTTCTATTTCGCCCACAAATTAAACAAGAGATACTTCGACCATAAGATCAATATCAGCACCCACGACAATGAAATTGGGTGGATTAGAGAGAGCATGGATTTTATTTCTGAACGGAATATACCATTTGAAATTGTCAAAATGAGGGATCGATCATCCATTCTGGAAGCCAACAACCGCGCCAGCAGTGAACGGATCATCCTCTATCGTACCTTAATGCAGTTGAACAGGGAAAGCATAGATGCCAACAGCGAATATCCTGTTGCGGGTGTCAATGAAATTTTCAGGGTGAATATCTCCAATTTTATCCAGAAGATGGATAATGCAGAATTTCCACTCTATTATCCGGATGAACAGGATGGATTCAAAATAGTTCCCGGCGAGAAAATTTACTATCTCAACCTGATCTTACAAGCCAAAGAGGCAGAAGATTGGGACTATAAAAGATACCGGGTTGTATTTAACCGCAATGGGATTCAAAAAATTGAAACATTTATATAACCCCAACTTTTAAATGAGGAACAACAATTAACTTTGGGTTTTCAGCTTTTCTATTACCTTTACCTTCACCAATCGAACCTTCAAATTGGCAAGAAAAATGAAGATAATCGTCACAGGATCAAAAGGTCAACTTGGCCGTTCAATTCAGGAACTATCATCCGGCTATCCGGAACTCCATTTCGTTTTCACAGACATTGAAGAACTCGACATCTGTGATCCTGTTCAGATCGAACAATTATTCAAGGATGAAAAACCTTCGGTGGTAGTCAACTGTGCGGCCTATACGGCAGTAGACAAAGCCGAAAAAGAAGAAATTCTGGCCGAAAAAATCAACCACCGTGCCGTAGCCAACCTGGCCAATGCCTGCAAGAAAACGGGCACAAAACTCATTCATATCTCCACTGACTACCTTTTTGACGGAGAAAAATCCACGCCTTATCATGAGAAGGATATTGTCAGGCCGAGATCAGTTTATGGCATCACAAAACTGGAAGGAGAAACGGCCATTTTACGCACTGAAATAAAAGCAATCATCATCCGCACGTCCTGGCTTTATTCAGCTTTTGGGGCCAACTTTGTAAAAACGATGCTTAGGCTTGGCAAGGAAAGAGAACAACTCGGAGTCGTTTCTGATCAGGTTGGAACCCCTACCTATGCCGGAGATCTGGCCAAAGTCATACTTGATATTCTGCAAATGACCAACTCTGACAGCAATCGGTTTGTAACCGGAATCTACCATTATTCGAACGAAGGTGTGGCCAGTTGGTTCGACTTCACCCAGGCAATATTTGAGTATTCTCCGGAAATAACCTGTCAGGTAAGTCCGATTGATACCAGCGCATATCCTACTCCTGCCGCACGGCCGGCCTATTCGGTTTTGAATAAATCAAAAATCAAAACTACTTTTGGAATCGGAATTCCTTACTGGAAAGATAGCCTGAAATTATGTCTCATCAAATTGCAAGAAGATGCAAACAAATAAAATTCCCGCCAATGTGCTTCTGAAAGCACAAGAATGGCTTGACGGCAACTACGATGCTGCTACCAAGTCGGAAGTAAAAAACTTATTCGACAAAGAGGACTCAAGCGATCTGATAGATGCATTCTACAGGGATCTGGAATTCGGAACAGGGGGACTGCGTGGCATTATGGGCGTTGGCACCAACCGGATGAATATCTATACCGTTGGTGCAGCAACCCAAGGACTAAGCACTTACCTGAAAAAAGCATTCGCTCATTTACCGGAGATCAAGGTGGCAATCGGACATGACTGCAGGAACAACAGCCGATTATTTTCTGAAACAGCGGCTGCGATTTTTTCTGCCAACGGTATCAAAGTCTACCTTTTTGAATCATTAAGACCTACTCCTGAACTCTCATTTGCGATTCGCGAACTTGGATTGCAAAGTGGCATCATCCTGACTGCTTCCCACAACCCCAAAGAATACAATGGTTACAAGGCCTACTGGGACGATGGTTCTCAAATCGTCGAACCTCACGACATGAACATCATCACGGAAGTGGGCAAGGTGAAGGTCGATGATATCCGTTTTTCCGCCAACCCCGAATTGATTTTTTCACTTGGAGCTGACATGGATGAACGCTTCCTGAAGCAAGTGGTATCCGTTTCCCTTTCCCCTCAATCAATCAAAAACCAACACGACCTCAAGATCGTATTTACCCCGATTCATGGAACAGGCGTAAAACTGGTTCCGATGGCGCTCGCAAAAATGGGATTCACCAATGTCATCCATATTCCTGAACAGGATGTGGTAAGCGGAGAATTCCCCACTGTCATCTCACCCAATCCAGAAGAGCCGGCAGCCCTTGCCCTCGCCCTGAAAAAAGCGGTTGAAGTGGATGCTGATCTTGTTATGGCGACAGATCCTGATGCCGACCGACTTGGAATTGCCGTCAAAAACGACAAAGGCGAGTTTATCCTTGTGAACGGCAACCAGACAGTGCTGATCTTTCTCTATTACATCATCACCAAAAGGAAAGAGCTTGGATTACTTACAGGAAAGGAATATGTCGTCAAAACCATTGTCACCTCTGAACTGGCGGCTGAAATAGCAACAAAAAACAATGTAGAATTCTACGATTGCTATACCGGATTCAAATATATTGCTGAGGTGATCAGGGAAAATGAAGGCAAGAAAAAATACATCGGTGGAGGTGAAGAAAGCTTTGGTTTCCTTCCTGCTGATTTTGTCCGCGACAAAGATGCGGTAACCTCATGTGCCCTGATGGCTGAAATTGCAGCCTGGGCCAAAGACAACAATCTTTCCCTGTTCGAAATGCTCCAGAATATTTACCTCACTTATGGCTATTCGAGGGAGAAAATGAAGTACATCGTTCGCAAAGGAAAAACCGGCGCCGAAGAAATTGAACAACTGATGGTTAAATTCCGGAAAAATCCACCACAACAGCTGGCAGGCTCGAAACTGGAATGGGTGAAAGATTATGATACGCTGATCGAAAAAAACCTGCTGACCGGCGAACAAAAACCCATTCACCAAAAAACGACCGCCAATGTCCTGCAGTTCTTTACTGTGGACGGAACTAAGGTTTCAGTTCGTCCTTCGGGAACGGAGCCGAAAATCAAATTTTACATTGAAGTGAAAGCTCATCTCGCAACCAGAGAAGAATTTGATCAGGTTGAGTTGTCGACTTCACAAAAAATTGATTTGGTAATGACTGATTTAGCAATTTAATAAATACAAATTATGAGAACACTGTTATTGGTAGCCACATTACTTTTGTCTTTTACTTCTATCGCGCAAAAGGTTGAAACACCGAAGCCTGCAAATCCAAAACCGGAACTATCCAGGGAAGAACTTGCAAAAATGAAACCCGAAATGACTGAATTCTGGGATCCTGAAGTTGCAGTCGTCACCCCGGGTCAAACGCCCGTTGATGCACCATCGGATGCCATTGTCCTGTTCGACGGAACACCAGAAAGTTTCAATGCCAACTGGGCCAACGCCAAAGGTGAACCATCCGGATGGAGCGTTGCCGACAATTGCGTGACAGTTGTCAGAGGGGCCGGAATTATCAGGAGTAAAATAGATCTGATGGATTTTCAGATGCACATTGAATGGCGCACACCCTCAGAAGTGAAAGGTGAAAGCCAGGGTCGCGGCAATTCGGGTATTTTCCTCCAGGGAAAATATGAATTACAGGTTTTGGATAATTTTCAAAACAGGACCTACCGCAATGGTCAGGCAGGATCGTTCTACAAACAGTATGCTCCTCTGGTGAATGTTTGCAAAAAACCTGGAGAATGGCAAGTTTATGATGTGATTTATACGGCTCCTCGTTTCAAGGAGGATGGCACTGTTTTCTCTCCTGCTCACGTCACCGTTTTGCAGAATGGTGTTTTGGTTCAAAACAACATTTCACTTTTTGGTCCGACCGAATACATAGGTATCCCTAAATATGTCGCTCATGGTGCAGCTCCGCTGGAACTGCAGGATCATGGCAATCCGGTAAGCTACAGGAATATCTGGGTACGGAAACTTTAATAAACGAATAAAGTAATGTAGCGTAAATATATTGCCTGGAGTTAAAACTTCAGGCAATTTATTTACCCTTGACACTTTGGTCATTTTATTTGCATTAGTCACTCTTGTTCATTTCTGAAAAATGGAAAAAATCCTCATCCTTGATTTCGGTTCCCAATACACCCAGTTGATCGGTCGCAGGGTTCGCGAATTGAATGTATTTTGCGAAATTCATCCGTTTAACCACTTTCCTGCCATCGATGATTCGGTCAAAGGGGTGATCTTTTCCGGAAGTCCCTATTCCGTCAGGGATGAGAAAGGACCTAGAATTGATCTTTCAGCCATCAGGGGAAAAATACCATTGCTGGGCGTTTGCTACGGTGCACAGTATCTCGCCCACTTCTTCGGGGGTGAGGTAGCGGCATCCGACTCAAGAGAGTACGGGAGGGCACATCTGAAAGTGACCGACAACAGCAGCATGTTTTTCAACCAGATCAGTGAAAATTCTCAGGTCTGGATGTCACATGGAGATACCATTGTCCGCCTTCCTGAAAATTACAAGGTTTTAGCCTCTACCGAGGATGTTGAATATGCAGCGTTCAGGATCAATGATGAACCAACTTACGCCATTCAGTTTCATCCTGAAGTATACCACACAACGGAAGGAACCCAATTGCTTCGGAATTTTCTCGTAGACATCTGTGGTTGCAGCCAAAACTGGACCGCTGATTCTTTTGTCGAAGCCACCATTGCCACTTTACGCCAGAAACTGGGAAATGACAAGGTGGTGCTTGGCCTTTCCGGTGGAGTAGATTCAAGTGTTGCAGGGGTCTTGCTTCACAGGGCCATAGGAAGTAATCTCACCTGTATTTTCGTCGACAACGGATTGTTGCGCAAAAATGAATTTTCGGATGTGATGGAATCCTACAAAGGAATGGGTCTGAACGTAATCGGGGTAGATGCGAAAGAGAAATTCTGGAATGATTTACAAGGCATCAGTGATCCGGAGAAGAAAAGAAAGACCATTGGCAGGAATTTTATTGAAGTCTTCGATGTGGAAGCCCATAAATTACAAGATGTCAAGTGGCTTGCACAGGGGACCATTTATCCGGATGTGATAGAATCTGTCTCTGTAAATGGACCTTCAGCAACCATCAAATCGCACCACAACGTCGGTGGTTTACCTGAAAAAATGAAACTGAAAGTGGTTGAACCACTCAACCTTTTGTTTAAGGATGAAGTGAGAAGAGTGGGCAGGGCACTGGGGATCAAAGATGAACTCCTGGGTCGTCATCCTTTCCCGGGTCCCGGATTGGGCATTCGGATTCTCTCTGATGTCACGCCCGAAAAAGTGAGGGTATTGCAGGAAGCAGATGCCATCTTTACCCAGGCACTTCGCGACTGGGGCCTGTATGACAAGGTTTGGCAAGCTGGTGTAATGCTGCTCCCCGTGCAGTCTGTCGGAGTGATGGGTGATGAAAGAACCTACGAAAATGTGGTGGCCCTGCGTGCAGTTGCTTCTACTGATGGCATGACCGCCGACTGGGTTCACCTGCCCTACGAGTTTCTCGCCAAAGTATCGAACGACATCATCAATAAAGTCAGGGGTATCAACAGGGTCGTATACGATATCAGTTCCAAGCCTCCGGCTACCATCGAATGGGAATAAACGAATTTTAGAGATGCGATAAATCGCATCTCTATCCTACCACCACAATATTTTCAGGATTTAATTCTTTTTCACCGCTCCACCTGTAGGCAGACAATTTACCTGTTGTATCCACACAGCTATCAATGCAACAGACATTTGGCTGTACAATAACAGCTCCCCCAGGCAAACAGTAATGACCAAAAAACACGATGGGCTGGTCCGGCAAATAGGGCTCATAGGAGGGAGCAATCTCCGTGGGAAAATGATAGTCAGGCAGTACAAATTTATCGCCAAAATAGAGCTGCCTGAAGGTCTTATTGACAGGGTCTTCCCACCATTTGAGGGTAAATACCTTTCTGCTCAAACCCTTGTTACATTTAATTATCAAGTCTTTCGGACTCTTAAATTCGAGTCCTTTCAATAATTTGTATACTATGACCGCCATTTCAGGACGACTTTCGTGCATTTCCCGCAGAAATTTTTTCTTCAACCTGCCCTGAGGCAGATATTCCTTTAATCTGGCAATCTCCTTGTCATTCCAGTACGCATGGGCTATTCTGATCTCACCCAGATCGAGAAAGAATGGGAGTTCACGCATCCATTTCAGATTATCATTCCACTCTTCATCCAGATCTTTAAAGACCGTCAGTGTTTTCTGAATCTGGTTTCGATTTCCCGAAATGTGACGTGTCATGAAAGTGCCATTATCATCCTTGATATGGTACAGGATGGAACTGTATTCATGATTTCCCAAAATTGCCAAAGCGCTTCCCGTTTTCACCATGGCACGGACAAGGGCCAGTGTTTCCCGGATTTCGGGACCTCTGTTGATAAAATCGCCAACAAAAACAGCTTGTCTTGAAGGGTGCTGCCAAACTCCATCGACACGTATATACCCAAGTCGGGTAAGAAGTTGCTTCAAAAGTGAAGCATATCCATGAATGTCTCCGATAATGTCGTATCCCTGCATGCTGTTGACTAAAGTACCGATCCGCCCGGCATTGGTATTTATTGGCTGATGTAAAATAAGATTTAACCTTCAATCTACCAAATATTATTTCACAGTTGAAAATATAGCCATCAATTGATGAAATATATGTTTTTATACTTTCAAAGAACCTTCCATTTGTATAAGTTTACATCCGGACTTGCAAAAAACACCAAATCATTACGGTTGAAACGCCCGCGACAATTTCCTCCGCCTAACAGCGGACGATTCCAGGGAGTTCCATCTGGCAATAAAAACTAAATTATCAACAAATGAATATCAAAAAAGAAATTTTCGGTCAGTGTCCGAAGGGAGAAAAAGCATTCCTCTATACACTGGTTAATCCAAACGGAATAACAGTCAAAATCACCAATTACGGTGCCATTATCACCTCCATTGAAATGGCCGATAATAAAGGGAAAAAGGAGAATGTAGTCCTCGGATTCAAATCAATGGATGAATATCTTTCAAAAGACTATCTGGCCGGCTATCCTTATTTCGGGGCAGTTTGCGGCAGATACTGCAACCGGATCGCAGGTGGCAAATTGACTGTAGAAGGTATGAACTATCAACTTTTCATCAACAATGGGCCAAACCACCTTCATGGAGGACAGACAGGCTTCGACAAAATCCTGTGGACGGCCAAAACAATTGAAATGCCAGATTTCGTCGGACTCGAATTAAAATACCGCAGCGTCCACCTCGAAGAAAATTATCCTGGAAACCTGGATATCAGCATTCTATACAAACTGACGCATAAAAACGAGTTGCAAATCGAATACAAGGCAGTGACGGATCGCACAACAGTCGTGAACCTGACCAATCATACCTATTTCAACCTGAATGGGGGTAAGGAAAATATTTTCAATCATCTGCT
>JBAXUL010000106.1:0-12783 GCA_037129695.1 Prolixibacteraceae bacterium | reverse complement strand
CTGGCAAGGGGTGTTCCGTCACGCTCGGGGTCGTATTTCGTGCCGGATGGCGGATTGTTGGCCATCGCCATCTCTTCCATGGCATGATCGCTGTACATCATATCCGGTGCATCAGGCCATGCAGCCAGGGCAAAATCCAAAACAACCGACTCAATGGCTACCGGATCCTGCGAGGCAAACAAACTGCCCATCCATTCATTGTTGAAAGGGGGTATTGTCCATTTGGAATTGGGAAGTCCGTTGAGGAGTTTGTTGCTGTAAATGCCATCAATAAGGAAAAGCACGGTTTTCCCGCCGAGATCCTTGTGTCCGATGAAATCAGGATACACCGAATATTGGCGTTTGCCTTCCCTGCTCTGACTAAAACCACTGCCGTGTGAGTTTTTACGCCAATCGGTTTCAATGTTGGTACATCCAAAAAAGTTTTTGGCACAAAGGGTAACTCCTTGACTGACATGCCCCTTCATGATGGCAAGATTTACCACATAAGTAGCTTCAGCAAAGCAGGTTGCCAGTCCGTTGGTCATCCCTTTAAAATCGACGGAATAAACGAACCCATTATCTACAAAAGTTGATTTCTCACGTCCGTCGCCCCCAACGTGATCAATGTAATGAACTCCGGGGAAAACCGCATGACATTTGTCGAAAATGTTGTTGGTGATGTATCTGCTGGGGTCTGCCACTGAAATATTTTCCTGCGGAATACCGGCATCATTTACCAAACTTTTCAGCAAGGACAATATCAGGGTAGGATTCGCATTGATTTCACTGCTGTTTTCGTGGGAACTGGTATTATTCTGGTTGATTTTAATCGCCACTTTTTCTCCTGGCTGGTAGCCAGTTTCTCTATTATTTCTGGTTTTGTTGTAAAAACGGAACAAGGCATCCCATGATTTTTTTTCATTTCGGAGGTTCGTCAAACTGACAAGGGTTTGAGAAAAGAGCTGATCCGTCTCCTTCTGGTTATTGAATCTGTCTTCCCACCAAAAGCCGGTTTGCTCGTCCCATGAGGCAATTTTAGGATTATGACCCCATGCAACCCTACCGGGAAACATCCCTTTGGCAATTCCAAGCGGGGTGTTAGGCTTGTACCAGATTTTCAGACTGCTTGCCATCACCTCCCTGGGAGTTTGTATCGAAAAAATGCCTGCAGCCATAATTCCTGCAATTAAAAAAAGAGACGCAGCCACATATTTTGCCTCGAACAGTTTTTGCCTTGTTTTTTTGAATGCGAAGGCAGCTCCGGAAAGCGTCAGAATCCAGATGACCAATCCCGACATCATGGGTGCTGCCACCTGCATACAGGGATAAGTTGCCCTTGAAGGTTTCGGGATGACCCGAATCAGGAACCAGATGGTTGCCAGTAATGAAATAACCAGGTAAACAATCGTCGCCGGCACCCGCAATTTCTTCAGGTAAACCAGAATCTTTTGTATCCACCCCGGGAGTTTCTGCATTCTTTCTTCTGAGATCATCTTTTTGAGTTTTTAGGTTGTTCTGTTTTTTTTATTGATTAGGGTAACATTCAGTTAGTCAACATTCCTATTGCCATTGAAACACATCTCCTGAATATCCCCTTCAATTTCCCCGAAGGTGTAGAGCGGAATGGATATCCCGAAAAAAGGATTGAAAACACCGGAAATGAAAAAAAGAAAGGAGGATGTTCTTCCTCAAAGCAATTATCTGATTTAATCCAGGTCTTACTCGGATTACAGCAGTTAGTGTTTAGATCCATTTCCCTTTCAAAGCACTAAGATAATAAAGCAAATTCAAAAATCAATTCGTAGGCAAAAAAAAGCTGAATGACTCATTATCAGATGAACCAAGTCTGCCTTATGATTTGTATATTTGGTAGAAATAAAGATTTTAGTAAAAGAACATCCTAAAAAGCTGAATGATGAAGACAAAATTTGAATTCTTTCTGCTGTGCCGGATCTTGGTAGTATTTCAAGCTATAGCAATTCCAGCGGCGATACTGGCTCAATCCAGCCACAAAGTCAATACCGGCAGCATCAGCAGGAAATGGCTTGACCTGCCGTATGCATCTGAGTCCAAATCTCAAAAACTCGATATCTATCTGCCGGAAACCGGGGAAGGCCCCTTCCCCGTCATTCTTTCAATTCATGGCGGAGCTTTCAAGGGCGGGGATAAAGGCGACGGACAGTTTGCACCCATGCTGGAAGGAGTCAAACGCGGTTATGCGGTAGTCTCCATCAACTACCGATTAAGCGGCGAAGCGATTTTCCCGGCACAGATTTTTGATGTAAAGGCATCTGTCCGATGGATCAAAGCCAATGCAGGAAAGTACCATTTCAATCCGGATAAGATAACCGCCTGGGGAGGATCAGCCGGCGGACATCTCGCGGCGATGCTTGGCACATCAGGTAATGTGAAGGAACTGGAAGACATGTCTCAGGGCAATGGCGAACAGTCGAGCCGCATTCATGCAGTTGTCGATTGGTTCGGCCCGACCGACTTCCTGAAAATGGACCCACAATTGAAGGAAAGCAAAGTGAAAAATGCGCAGGTGCATGCCGTGCCTGATTCACCCGAATCCGAATTAATCGGAAAAAATCTGGCGGATGCCCCTGAACTTGTCAGAAAGGCGAATCCTGAGACTTATGTCACACCGGATGATCCTCCGTTCTTTATCCAACATGGACAAAAGGACCATCTCGTACCCTACCAGCAGTCGCTCAATCTGGCCAAAAAACTTGAGACGGTGATCGGGAAAGAAAAAGTCTCATTCGAAATACTGCCTGACGACGATCATGGCGGTCCAGGTTTTACAACGCCGAAGAACATCAGCAAGGTTTTTGATTTTCTCGATCATTACCTAAAATAAGTCAGCGACATTCTTTTTGAAAGATTCAAACCGTCCGAAAACAACCTTGCCATGAAAAATCGTCAAGACCATTCAAAATCAATGACCAATCTTTTTCTAAATGATCCTGATCAGCCAATTTTTAAGTTACTTGCATCGCACAAACCGGATTGATGACAAAAAACAGGATGAAAGATAAATTGCTGCTGGTGGTTGGTTTGTTGTTTTTTGCACTGACGGCCGTCAGCGGTGAGAAAAAGGATTCAATCCGGGATTTTTCCATCAGCCGGAAATCTGTCTTTCCACTGATCATCCAGGATTCACCTGCCCAGATAATGACGATGAGGCAAGTTGACGAAGATTATCTGAGCGGATACAGGCTTTATTCAAGATTGCTAGGAAATTGCTTCTCCCCTGCCGTCAATTACACCATACAGGCAGTCACCGGTTTCCTGTTTCTTATCCCCCTGACACACGAAGAAGCCCATCGCTCTATCCTATCCTCAAAAAATATAGGGTCCGTCTCAAACCCTTTCTTTTTCTCCGAAAGAAGGGGGTACGTTTCGGGGGTGACCGACCTCGCCTTGCAAACACTCCGGGATACCGATTTTCCTACCTACTCCCGACTGCATTCCGCAGGGCTGGAGTCAGATTATATGTTGACAAAACGCGAAGAGGAGTTGTTCGCCTTCGGACAGGAAAAATTCAAGAATCTGGCAGTTGAATACCTGTTGCGAAAAGCAATGATCCTGCAATATTACCTGATGGGCTTCACCAAATTGGATGTCGACGGTACAGAAGAGACCGACGAATTGCTTCGGGATGTGGTTGGCAACGACATTTATGGAAATATCAGACATTTGTACCGGCCGTCAATGACATTTCAGCGGTATACCCGGTATGCAGATCTGGCACCACTGGAAATTAGCTATTTGCAAAAAATGGGCTACCGTTCGCTGATCAACCTTGTCAACCTGAATATCATTGGCATACCCAATCTGTCGTTGTCAGCCAATACCAGCATCAATTTTGGGTTGGGACACATCATGTGCCCCTTCGGTGACTTCATCGATGAAAATATTTGGGTCAAATACCGGAAAAAACTGCTGATAGAAACCTACATCCGGGAATACCAAAACGACCGGAAATGGTTTCTTGGCGGAGGTATCGGCATTATAAATTATCCATTGAACGACCAATTTATTTCTTCAGTAAATATTCACGTGTGGAACCAACCCGAAAATCAGGATTTTAATGATACCCGGGGTAAGTTTGGCGGAGCAGTCGAATGGGTTGGAAGATACTTTCTGGTTTCCGGAAAAAAGAAACTAAACAAGGCGCTCTCTCTCGATCTTGGATTAATCTACAAGACTGCGGGATATTTGCCTGAAGAAATTATCATGCAGGAGCATTTTGGCATTCGGATTGGCACGAGCATCGCCCTCGACAATTAGTCGAAAAGGGATCATCGACAATCAATGCCAATGGATGACGCACTACTTTTATGCAGAGTAGGCTAAAAGGGTGAGAACCTGCAATTTTTTATTGCCTGAACAAAAAATAGGCTGCAACCAAGACAATGGCAATGGCAGCAAGAATGCGCATCACCATGATTTCATAAGTCAGCAGTCGATTGCATTCGGCAATCTTTTGTTTGACTTTTTCCGTTTCGATGTTCATCTGCAGGGCCTTGGAGTACCAGCTTTTGGCAGGTCTCAAAAGTTCAATTTTAAGGAAATCGTCTCCATGCTGCATCAAATCTATGAATTTGAGTTCTGCGGGGCTTGAAGTTGTTTCGGATGAGTGTTGTGCCATAACTTGAGGAATTATGATTCTCTCAAATATAATGAAATAAAGGTTGAATTCCTATTGAATTGACAACTAAAAATCAAAAACAAGTAATCGTTCTATTTTTTTAAACTTCTGTTCCACAGTTATTTAATGTATTTTCGCAAAGCACCCAAGGACCACAAAGGACAAAATGCGGCGTTGGCAGTTGTCTATTAAAATAAGGGTATCAACAAATTTTAAATGAAGGAATCAACTATCAAAAAAGGAGGTGAATTATGATGATGATTGCAATTGGTTTTATTTTCGGCGCATGCATCCTGTACACGGTCGGTGTATGGTCGGAGAGGCTGCGTAAACGTCTCGAGAAATGGCACGTGGCCATATTCTGGTCAGGATTGGTCTGTGACACCATTGGGACCGGCGCAATGGGGGTAATGGCCGGGTCGCTCATTCAACTGAATTTTCATGGATTAACCGGGTTACTTGCCATTTTACTGATGCTATTCCATGCCGTTTGGGCAACTGCGGTGATTGTCAGAAAAAATGAACGGATGATTTCGCGTTTTCACTCCTACAGTGTGGTGGTATGGATCATTTGGTTAATTCCGATGGTGACCGGCATGATCCTGGGTTCGAACGTCTAGATGAATTACGGATAGTTATACTTGCGGGTGTGACACTCAAAAATTTCAAATGACGAGGGTTTCAGGTTATTCGCTATTTTTGACAATCAATTTTGTTTTCCAAGTCATAGGAAGAAATGAAGAAATCGCTTTTTTTCACCGCTGCACTGTTTGCCGGATTGCTTTTGCTATCCTGGAATCAGCCGGCAAAAAAGGAGAATCCATACAGACTGGATGTGATGGCTACGCTCGCTGCTTACGACAGTGCCATTCATGAAAATCCATCCAACCAACTGGTGAATCTCGAAAAAGCCGTACCCGGAATTGTGCTTGATATACGGTATGCTACCGCGAACAATTTCACCCATCAGCCGGTGTATCCGGCACCTAAGGCTTACGTCCGAAAACCGGTAGCAGAGGCTTTGATGCAAATTCAGCAGGAGCTGAACAGCAAAGGGATGGGATTGAAAATCTATGATGCCTATCGTCCTTACGCTGTTACCCTGAAGTTCTTCCAACTCTATCCGGACACCAATTTTGTTGCCTCACCGAAAACAGGCTCGCGCCACAACCGTGGCTGCGCCATTGACCTTACCATCATCGACATCCGGTCGGGCAAGGAACTCGAAATGCCTACTTCCTTTGATAATTTCACAGAAAGAGCTTCCCATTCCTTTCAGGATTTATCCCCCGACGCTTTGCAGAATCGGAATATTCTCCGTGAAACCATGATCAGGCACGGATTTGAAGCCCTGGAAAGTGAATGGTGGCATTATGATTTCAGTGGGTGGCGAAATTTTAAAATCATGGATATTGCGTTTGACGAACTGAATAATTAACCATTGACATGGGTTCTAAGTAAAAAGAACATTTAAATGTCGCAGATGCTGATTCCCATTTTTTGAGGATTCTGCCAGTTGTGTCGCGCAAAGCTCGCAAAGCCCGCAAAGAAACCAAAACACCAAGGTTTCACCAAGGATATAACAAATAAATAGAATCAACTTATTTGAAATAAATGCTTAAAACGGCTGCCGATTTCATCCCATTTATTAAAAAGGAAAGGTTGTTTGCATTGTCTATAACATATAAAACCTATTGATTACGATGAAAAAACTGACATTGTTCTGCTTCCTACTGGTGTTTTATTCTATTTCGGCGAAAGCCCAGTACAACAACGATCTGAAGATTGAAACCATCCTGAAAACTGACACGACTTCAATCGGTCAAAAAATCAAATATCCATCGTCATCGCAGGATGAAGTTACCATGCTGAAAATTACGATTCCACCCGGTAAGACAACCGGTTGGCACGAACATGATATCCCGGTTTTCGCCTATGTGCTGAAAGGCACCTTAACCGTTGAGTTTGAAAACCAAAAAACTTTGAAATTTACCGAGAATTCGTCCTTTTCAGAAGTGGTTCATACCGCCCACCGGGGGATTAACAACGAGCAGGGAGATTTGGTTTTGCTTGCCATCTATCTTGGAATAAAGGGTAAGCCGTTGTCTGTGAAAAATAACACGATTATTACCACGGATAAATAATTTTGAATGATTAACATTGTCATCTGGAAAACGCGTCTGTAATTCACAGACAATTACCATGCGTTTTTCCTTAAAATGACATAATGAGACAGGATTTGTTAGTTGGGAATGAATGGAAAAATTAAAGGTTTATTGGTTGTTACTGTTTCTTATGCTCATCATTCCCGGGTTTGCACAACAAAAATATACCATCAGCGGCTACATCAAAGATGCCAAAACGGGTGAGAACCTGATTGGAGCCACTGTTACATTCAGGGAACTTAAAGGGAAAGGGACCGGAACCAATGCCTATGGTTTCTATTCTATTACCTTGCCGGCCGGCAACTACCAGATGACTGCCCAGTTTATCGGTTTTGCACCTAAGAGTCAGCCAATCAACCTGAATTCATCTGTCAAACAAAATTTCTCCCTGACCGAACAGGTTAACACCCTTGATGAAGTAGTTGTATCTGGTCAGCGTCGCGACGAAAATATCACCAAGAACACGATGGGTGTTCAGAAGCTGAATACGAATGAAATAAAGAGCATTCCGGTCCTGTTTGGTGAAAACGATGTCCTGAAGACCCTTCAGCTTCTTCCGGGAATTAAACCCGTAGGTGAAGGAAGCAGTGGATTTAACGTTCGAGGCGGTTCATCCGATCAGAACCTGATCCTCCTGGATGAGGCAACAGTCTTCAATGCCTCCCATCTGTTGGGATTTTTCTCGGTATTCAATTCGGATGCCATCAAGGATGTCACCATTTACAAAGGCAATGAGCCTGCCGAATATGGTGGAAGGTTATCGTCTGTTCTGGACATTAAAATGAACGACGGGAACAATCAAAAAACGGTTGTTTCAGGTGGCATCGGACTGATTTCATCCCGTTTAAGCGTGGAGGGACCAATCGTCAAGGACAAAGGATCCTTTATGCTGACTGCCCGGCGAACCTATGCCGATCTGTTTCTGAAACTCTCGTCCGATACTTCAAAGAACACTACAAAATTATATTTCTACGACATCAATGCCAAAGCCAGCTACCGGCTTAACAGCAACAACAGGATCTACCTTTCAGGATACTTCGGCAAGGACCTGATCGCGCTTAAAAATTCATTTGGCATCAATTGGGGAAATGTGTCGGGTACCCTTCGATGGAATCACCTTTTTTCTGATCGGCTATTTTCGAATACCTCTTTGATATTCAGTAACTACGACTACAAAATCAACATTAACACTTTCAATAAATTAAATATTATTTCCCGGATTCAGGATTATGGATTAAAGGAAGACCTGCAATTTTATATCCAGACTAACTCCACCCTTAAATTCGGTTTGAACAGTATTTACCACAAAATTATCCCTGGTGTGATCACGACCGACAACAACGTGGATTTGAAAAATCTCACCAATAAATTTGATTGGGAAAACTCAATCTATATCTCCCATCAATACCGGTTCAATGAAAAATTCAATATGGAATACGGATCACGACTGACAACTTTCAGCGCGGTGGGCCCGGGAAATTTCTATTCCTATGATGTTAACGGCAATATAACCGATGTATCGGCCTATCAATCCTGGCAGTTTGTAAAAACCTACATGAATTTGGAACCCCGGTTATCCATGGACTTCCTCATCAATCCGGTAAGTTCGGTCAAGGCTTCTCTGAGCCGGAATGTCCAGAACCTGCACCTGCTATCCAATACAACATCCGGAAACCCCACAGATTTGTGGATTCCGAGCAGCAACAATGTCAAACCCGAATTGGCGGACCAGGTTTCGATTGGTTATTACCGTAATTTCAACGACAACAAATATGAATTTTCAGTTGAGTCGTATTATAAAAATCTTCAAAATCAAATCGATTATAAAAACGGGGCAGAACTGATTTTCAATGAAAATGTAGAATCCCAAATTCTGTTTGGAAGAGGGCGGGCCTATGGCCTCGAGTTCTTCCTAAAGAAAAAACAGGGCCGGTTCAATGGTTGGATCAGTTATACCCTTTCCCGGACGGAACGCATTTTTGACCAGATCAACAACGGAAACTATTTCCCGGCCAAACAAGACCGTACCCACGATTTATCGATTGTCGGTATGTTTGAACTCAATAAAAAATGGACCTTTTCCGCAACATGGGTGTACTACACCGGCAATGCGGTTACTTATCCTACCGGGAAATATCAGGTGGAGAACCGAACCATGTTCCTTTATTCTGACCGCAATGCCAACCGCATGCCCGCCTATCACCGGCTCGATCTGGGAGCTACCTGGATCAGCAGGAAGAGCAATCAATTCGAATCAAGCTGGAATTTCTCGGTTTACAATGCCTATGGACGGGAAAATGCCTATATCATTACTTTCCGCGATAGCAAAGACGATCCGTCAAGAACTGAGGTTGTACAAACAACGCTATTTAAGATAATCCCGTCAGTTACCTACAACTTTAAATTCTGATCGTGATGACCAAAAGAATAGTTGACATACCCATGCAAATCGCAAAACAGAGGTTGAACACCGGCTTTGTCCTGCTCAAAAACGGATTTCTTTTTTTGAGTATGCTTTCCGTCTTACTGGGACTGTCCTCATGTGAGAAGGTGATTCAACTCGATTTGAACAACACGACTCCGCGGATTGTCATTGAAGGAACCATTTACGACCATCGCGGTCCGTACACGATAAAAATTTCAAGATCCGTCAACTTTGATGAATCAAGTGTCTATCCTCCTGTGACAGGCGCCAGGGTCGAAATCTCAGACAATATAGGCCAAACCGAAATACTATCAGAATCCAAATCAGGCACTTATGTCACTTCCGACCTGAGAGGAATCCCCGGACATATTTATCAACTTACCGTCAAAACGGCTGAGGGTACTTTCAGTTCAAGTGCGACCATGCCTGCTCCTGTAGAAATGGACAGTATCTACTTCTCCTTAAGTCCCTTTAGCGGGGATAAAGTAACTACTGTCAGATTCACCGATCCTCCCTTCACCAAAAATTTTTACCGGCTGGTTTATATCATCAATAAAGTGCAGCAACAAGGTTTTTATCTATTCAAAGACGAGCTTTTTCAGGGTTCATCGATCAGATATTCCCTCAATTCAAGAGGAAGCGACATCAAGCTGTTGAACGGAGACAGTGTTACGGTTTGGCTTGAATCTATCGACGACCGTGTTTTTGAATATTTCAGGACAGTTGGAACCGATGGCGGACAATCGGCCTCTCCATCCAATCCTGTCTCGAATATCAGCAATGGCGCACTGGGTTATTTCAATGCCTGCTCTGTGCGAGCTATATCGGCAAAAGTCGGCAAATAAAAGTTAACAATGAGATCATGGGTTGTTCCGTTGCCTGATGACACCCACGATGTCACTCAACATCTAATATTTGTACCCTTGTCACGGGTGCCAATAATGGTTGGTGATTTTTTACCATTTTCATGTCATTCAAAAAATTCACCCTCTCTGGCAATAAAAATTCATTTTGAAGATGGTTTATTTGAAATTGACTTAATTTCGCAGCCAGACTCATAGATTCAAAAAGCAACCTTCAACAGTTGTAACTTATTTTAAGATAAAGAAGTATAAAAATATAAAGGATTTTTCAGTATAATATTTTCATGGTATGATGTACAAAGGATTTTTTGGTTTCCTGATTTTATCTGTGGCATTTTCTTCATGCAAACCCGGAAAAAAAGAACAGTCAGTCATGGTGAAGGCTGCCCCGATTCCTGTCGAAGTGGTGATTGCCAACAGCGATGAGATAGCGAGTAATCTGGAGGTGAATGGCAGCGTATTATCCAACGAAATGGTGGAACTCCATCCGGAAGTGAGTGGCCGGCTTATTTATCTGAATTTGCCGGATGGCGCCAATGTCAAAGAAGGGACCTTGCTTGCCAGGGTCAACGATGCAGAATTGCAGGCACAATTGGAACAGCAGAAAACGCAACTTGAGCTGGCCTCCAAGACCCTCAAACGACTCAGTGATTTGCTGAAAGTGAATGGTGTCAATCAGGCAGATTACGATGCGGCGCTGAGTCAGGTGAATACCGTTCAGGCAAACATCAAGGTCGTCAACGCGCAAATTGACAAAACAGTGATCAGGGCTCCCTTTTCGGGTGAACTCGGCATACGTGAAGTTAGTCCGGGATCCTATGTCACACCTCAGACGCTGATTGGGAGCATTCACCAGATTGATAAAGTGAAGATCGACTTCACGGTACCCGAAACCTTTGCCTCACTGGTTGTCAAAGGGAATCAGGTTCACATACAGGCAGATGGTTTTTCCGAAAACCTGGATGCAACCATTACCGCCGTTGAGCCACAGATCAATACAGTATCCCGGAATATCAAAGTCAGGGCCATGCTGAACAAAGGCATCATTCATCCGGGTGCCTTCGTGAAAGTCTATCTGGAGCAAAACAGAAAGGGGTTCATGGTTCCATCCAATGCAATTATTCCCGACGCTCTTTCCAACCAGGTAGTAGTAGTCAGGAACAACAAAGCAGTCTTTGTGAACGTTGAAACCGGATTAAGAAACGCCAACCTGGTTGAGTTAATCAGCGGTGTAACAACCGGTGACTCCATCATTGTGAGCGGCATGCTGTTCGTCAGACCCAATGCCAGCATCATGGTAAGAAAGGTAAAAAACATCAACGAGAAAAATTAACATCAACGATATTTTATAGTGAACATATCCGAACTATCGCTCAAAAGGCCAGTACTTGCTACGGTCATGAGTTTGACCCTGATTCTCTTCGGAGTAATCGGGTTCAACTTTCTGGGCATCCGGGAGTATCCGGCCATCGATCCACCACTGATTTCAGTCAACACTTCTTATGCCGGCGCCAATGCAGACATCATTGAAAGTCAGATCACCGAACCCTTGGAGAAATCCATCAATGGAATTCCCGGCATACGCACCATCACCTCCTCCAGTTCAGTGGGGAGCAGCAGTATCTCGGTAGAATTTAACCTGAGTACCAATCTGGAGGCCGCTGCCAACGACGTTCGCGACAAAGTAAGTCAGGCAGTCCGCAATCTGCCGCAGGACATCGATTCCCCGCCTGTGGTTTCAAAAGCGGATGCCAACAGCGACTTTATCATCCTGATGGCCGTCCAGAGTGAGAGCAAGGGATTACTCGAACTGAGCGATTATGCCGAAAATACCCTTCAAAACAAATTTCAGACCATTCCCGAGGTAAGTTCGGTGATGATCATTGGTCAGAAGCGCCCTGCCATGCGCCTCTGGATCGATCCTGACAAGTTGAATGCCTATGGGATCACTTTCAACGACATTACCTCCGTGCTAAGCAAGGAGAACATTGAAGCCCCTTCCGGGAAAATTTACGGAGGGAAGACTGAACTCACCATCCGCACGCTCGGAAGGCTGACTACCGAAAAGGATTTCAGGGATCTGATTATCCGCGAGAACAAAGAAGGAATTGTGCGGCTGAGTGATCTTGCCAAGGTAGAACTCGGACCGGAACAATATGAGCAGATGTGGCGGTTGAATGGTGTCAGCGCAGTCGGTTTGGCCATTATTCCGCAACCGGGAGCCAACTACATCAACATCTCCGACGAATTCAACAAACGGCTCGACGAAATCAAGAAGACCCAGAAGAACGACATCCGCTTTACGACACTCATCGACAACACCATGAATGTCCGCAAATCGCTGACAGAGGTGAAAGAGACCCTTTTCATCGCCATATTGCTCGTCATCATGGTGATATTCTTGTTTTTCAGAAACTGGATGATTGCACTACGGCCTCTGGTGGATATTCCTATTTCTCTGATCGCCACCTTTTTTGTGATGTACCTCGCGGGGTTCTCCATCAACATCCTGTCGCTGCTTGGAATCATCCTGGCAACAGGTCTGGTGGTTGACGACGGAATTGTGGTGACAGAAAATATCTTTCGCAAATTCGAAGGTGGCATGCACATCCGAAAGGCAGCATTGGAAGGTAGCAAGGAGATTTTCTTCGCCGTCATTTCAACCTCTATCACGCTCGCCATCGTATTCCT
>JBAXUL010000105.1:0-13057 GCA_037129695.1 Prolixibacteraceae bacterium | reverse complement strand
CCGAACTATTTAATTTTATCGTTTTCACAACAAAAAAGGTGATTAAAACCACATTAAATTACCTTTTTCTCAATTCTCTTAATGGTAAAGTTTACAGAACTTTACATCATGAATTATTGACCATACTATCAAAAAAAATAGTATATTTGAAAAACGTTCAATAATTCCCTTGTTATGGAGCATTTAAAAGCGCAGATATTGGTGCCGGACAGCAGTTCATTCACTTTAAAAAAAACAATTCTAACACCAAAAACACATAAAATTCACTCGCACAAAAATTTTGAATTAAATTACATTTTGAATGGTTGGGGTAATCGCATTGTTGGTGACAACATTGAAACCTTTTCAAATGGCGATTTGGTGTTGATAGGTCCTGATTTGCCACATTGCTGGGAGGTGAAAGGTGTTTCTCCAGGTTTGCAACCAGAATGTATTACGATTCATTTCCATATCGATTTTTTGGGTCAAAAACTCATGCAATCACCAGAAATCAAACCGATGTACGATCTGATCAACAAATCGGTTTTAGGGATTCAGTTTTATGGGGAAGAAATTTTCGATGCACATTATATAATCCATAAAATGCTTAAAGCAAACCCGTTCAGACGGCTTCTTTACTTGCTTGAAATTTTTGAGATATTAGTTCGTACAAATGAACAACGTATTCTTGCACGTGCCGGGTTTGTTGATGATGTTGGCAATACCGATAATGAAAAGTTAAAAAAGGTTTATGAATATTTATTAGGAAATTTCTCAAAAAAAATAAAGCTAATAGATTTAAGCACACTATGCTTTATGTCACCTAGTGCGTTTTGCCGCTTTTTTGAACGATCAACTGGAAAATCGTTATTTAGTTACCTTAAAGAAGTAAGGATTGGATATGCTTGTAAATTATTACAAGGAACAGAATTATCAATTGCCGATATCTGTTACGAGGCGGGCTTTAACAATTTATCTCATTTCCACAACCAGTTCAAAGAGATATGCGTGGCAACTCCGGGGCAATACCGCAAAACCCTAAACGACCTTGATACTCCAAAAACAATAAATAACCTTTCGTAGTTGTGAACTCCTATTTTTCAGTTGAATTGATAGGGTTCTAAGAAGAATAGCTTTGATTAAGTCAGCAGAATCATACTTTTTCTCCTATAGCTGTAATACCATAAATTATGAACTTGCCTTCAACTTCAAATTTCCAACAAACATCCATGACCAAGATTGTTTAAGCAATTCGGCACGTGTAATTTCGACTAGCTATTTACCATCATTGATTATTCCGGGCAATGTGGTTCTTCGTCACATTTGGGGACGGTTACCCATGCTGAGACAGTATCACTTTCCTTCGCAGTAGTTCAAAACTGGCCCTGCCATACATTTGGCGCTTAATACATTTAATTCTGTTCACATGTCCTTCGACAGTGCCGTTACTCCAAGGCAATCTTATTCCGTTTTCAACAGCTTTTATATCTCGGGATAAACCATAAGCGAATGATTTTAGTCCGGATAATTTTCGCTTCGATTTTTTAACAAAATTGACCCATCTTGTTATGTTGCCACAACCTTGCTTGATCACGGTTCGAAATATTTGCACCAATTTCCTGACTATTTGAAGTTCCGGTAAGTTTGCAATTAATGTTTTCATGCAGCTTCTTTCATCGGGATCTTCAATGTCTGAGATTGATCCTCCTATATATTTGGCTAATTTTCTGGAATCTAATGGTTTGACATATGGTATTATTTTCTGCTGAACCTCAATGCTATCCAGGGTAGTAAGGCCATATTCCAGCTTCAATTTATTGATGTAATCGAAGGCCTGCGTGTGGCCACAATTATAACCAAGCCCCAGGATTTCATCAAAAAAGTCTTTCTTCTTATAAACTTCCATATTTAACCGGGACAAAATATAATCTGAAAATAGAGCAATGTTGACAGATCTTGGGTGAATCCTGGGAGACAAGGTTTCTTGAATGAAATAGGAGCGTACCGTATTACGACTGATTTTTAAAATTGTTGAGATCCTTTTCAAAAGAGTCCCTTTCGATTGAAATTCTTTGACTTTGTTAAAGGTGTCTATTCGTCGATCGAGCTTGATCTCTTTAGATTCTGATGCAACTTGTACTGCAAGAAAGTTTGTAACCTCTGCGCTATTACATTGGCCTTTATTGGCAGATAATGATAATATTACGTCTGTCTTATCTGCAATTACCTGGCGTATTTCCTTTCTGACACTTTTAAAATATTTATCAAGGGCATCCGAAAGGTTCATTAGCAAATGGAATCTGTCAGCAACTTGAATAGCATCCGGACAAATTTCATTAATGGCTGAAGAATATGCTCCAGACCGATCCCTAGTGACAATTTTAACCGCAGGATATTCTTTAAGCCATTCTTTTAAGTTTGAACTATCTCGTGAAGATAAGAGATCAATTGGTCTGGACATTTCCATATCGATCAGAACTGTACCATAATTCACACCTTTACGAAATGCCCAATCGTCAACTCCAAGGATAGCCGGTTGTTTTTTGATTGGAAGTTCTTGTCTAAGTGCAATACGAGTCACGGTAGAACAACTCACAGGAAAGTAAAGCAGCTTTGATAGCTGACTTCCAAGTTTTCCAGTTAGTTCAATAGATAATGAATCCAATAATTGTGATACTCTGAAAGTCCTTCGTGAGTACCTTTCTAAATGAGATGTCTGCTCAGAAAACACTTTACGAGGGCACGAAAAATTCCTGCACTTAAATTTTCTTGTCTTCAAAAAGAGTAAAGTCGTATTTTGAAATACGGGCAGATCTGTTATTTTTCGGTGGTAATGATCATGAACAGAGCTGCTGGAATGGCCACAGATAGGGCATTGGGATCGACTGGACTTGATGGAAGAAAAAATGGTGATTTTGCCGTGTTTATGTTCAATATCGTTAATACAGAATTTAGGAAGGTTTATAAGGTGATTTATTCTCATAAGTAATTGATTTTAAATTAATTGAAGATAATAATTACTTACCTTATTACCAAGAAATGATGGACATATTTATCTGATTATCAAATATTTGTGCAGATTATTTGTAAAATTTTGTACGTCCCCAAATGTGACGAAGAACCATGTTTGACCGACGTCAATAAAATCATTGGATCGTATTAAGCCCCGTGGCTATTACAGCACCAACCAATATCGAGTGCTAGTCTGGACCAAAACAAAACAGAATATCCAGAACAGAGGCTTGACAACTCTATTGAAAAATAGCCAACTATCAGGGAAGCTTACAGTTGTAAGTTATTATCCGGATTCGGTGAACACCTTGACCGTAATAATCACAATTTTTAAAATATGTCCATTTGCAGACTTGTTTTTTGAATGCATGAACCAAAAAACCAAAAAGCTTGTCAACCTGAATCGGCCAAGATTCTAACCCAATTGTCAATTCAAACCATTTACAATTAGGAAAGACGCTTAACGCAAACAATCGACCCAGGCGCAAAACGGTCAATCAGGAGAGGTTTTAGGCTAAAGGATGAGACATTCAAATTCTGTGGTCACAGAAGCCCATTTCGCAAGCATTGATAGTGAAAGGACATTAAGGAATAATCTATTGCTGATTTCAATCAGGATTATTAGGAATAAACCACCCATTAATTAATATACCTAACAGTAAGACTTGCCGATGTTTTCAATTATACCAGGAAGACGCCATTATTTGAAGTCTTGAGCTCAAAAATCCAAAAAGGAAGTTCGTTTTTTTTATTAGGATTGAGCATGCTTATTACTGATTGATTGCAATCAGATTGCAAGAATATTAGAGGTAATGTATTCCCAAGACAATAATGGAGAAACAGTCAATTCAAAAATTTATGTTGCTAAGAACATTTTCTCATAATGTGGCATAGTGTCAAAAATCCCCCCACCGGTTTGATAAAATTCATCATTCAGCTCATAAATGCCATTCTTGGCTTTGACCCATGCTCCATCCTTCCGGGGATGATAATTCATCATCGCTTCCCAGTTCTTATAGTTTTGGTGACCATTACTTTCTACGAGTCCTAAACTTCCTAATCCTGGAAATGCATTTAGTCTCCCTGCCACATTTTTATTCCATTCCACCAGTACAGGATTCACTGTGAGGTCAGCACAAAAGCAGGGTATGTTCCTTTCTTGCGCCACCTGTGCAATTTTCATGGTCATACTTAGGGTTTTGGCAATAGCTTTCAGTGCAATAGCTTTGTAGCCCATCTCAATACGTTTAATCGCATCCACATCAGTGTGGGCACTCTCATCGGCTGCCAAACGAACAGGAATATCAGATACATCTATTTCGTACTCTTCGGAAAAAGGTTCTTCGATGATTACAATTTGATCGAAAGCCCCAATTTTTCTGGCATGATCGATCAATTTCAACAGGGTTTCTTTTTTTTCGTATCGCCCATTTGCATCGAAATAATAGGGGAGTTTCCCGTCTTTTGTATGTAAAGTTCGGACATTGCCAATTTTATGATGTATTGCAGCTAATCTGGCCTTGTCTTTTTCCAGCATCTCCTCCTGTGTCCCAGGCTGACCAATCTTTATTTTCATAAAGAAGTAGCCCTGTTCTACAGCAGCTTGGATTTCATTAATCGGAATGTTGTATGCCATTAGCGGGATTGCCGCAACCTCACTATGATGATTGGAAAGTGCAGGTTGATAGGCCTTAGGAATCATCTGGTCAAAAGTGGTAAATCCATTTTCTTTGGCATAAAGCAGCCAGGCTGCATTGTCTGTACCAACAAGGGCATTTAACGCAAATGTTTTCCTAAGATTGGGATTAGAGGTGATTTTTTGGCCATATGCATAGACTTCAGGGAAAATATTATCAAGCAAATCAACAGGGGTTGAAAAACTCTGTCCTTTCATGATCTGTAGCGCCCTTTCGGTCAGTGCAAACATCAACGCATTGCCGCCACTTTCAGAATGAGCCGCAAAAACCTGCGCATCCGACCAAAGAACATTTTGAGTACATAGTCCAATCTGGTGTTCCCCAGTACTGCTTTTCAGATAATTGATTGTTTGCCAGATTTCAGTCATGTATCCACCTTTAAACCCAAAAGGTCGTATTAGAGGTTCACGCTCAAAGTTTGAACCGACTGATTGAATCGTAATATTTTTTGAAGAGCTAATTCTTCCTGGCAATGAACCTGAAGCAATTCCGGAACACGTAACTGCTCCGGTAAAAGCAGTCGTTTTTATAAAATTTCTTCTTGTAACCATTATTTGTAGCTGGTTTTAAATACTCGTAAAGATTCCTATTCGAAAAACGTTAGAAGTGAAACGAAGAAAATGAAGTAAGTGAATATTAATAATCAAATAAAGGTTCGTCAGCTTTATCTCAAAACAATTTTTCCCCTAGCTTCACTTTCTATTCGTCATTTAACCACGCATTTATAAACTCAATTAACCAAAAATACCATGTTCCTTAAATTTTGTTTTCAACCAATTAAGATCAGTTTTCATCAAATTTGAAATTTCTTTTATATTCATGGTTGTTGTTTTAGACCCTAATTCTGCTCCTCCCAGGTCATATTCGTAATGAATAGTTACTGGGCCAGAAATACCTAAACTAATATATTCTTTCAGGTAGGCATCAAAGTCTACCATACCTTCACCCAATGGGACATTTTTTGGTTTCCATTGTCCATTTGTCTTTTCCCAGAGAAAGTCTTTTATCGCAGTTGTTTTAATCCATGGCGAAAGAAGTTTCATTCCCAAAGGCCATGAAGTTCCTCCCTCAACAACCGAATGCCTAATATCATACTGAACACTTATATATTTGGGATCAAAACTGTTCATAAGCCAATAGAGATCCCAAACTGGGCCCCCGATATTTGTACCGGCATGATTTTGGTAACAGCCTTGAATTCCAAATTTCTGATTGATCTTTTCTAATTTTTCAATTGCTTTTTTGTGGATGTTGAGATTCTCCATCACAGATATTGCCGGATTGTATTTTAAATATCCCATCCGGTAAAACCCGACTCCTTGTTCTGATGCTGTACCAAGGATAGTTTCGGTCAGAGGATCGGACGGGTCTACAATTCCCGAAACCATCATTGGAACGCTAATTCCGGATTTTCGCAAGGTCTTTATAGCTTTAGGAAGATCCGATTTTACGTTTTCCGGAAGAACCTGACCTCCTTCTCTGACAGATAATTCTGCACCTTTAAATCCTACATCTGCAAGAACGTCTCCAAGATGTTCATAATCTAAAAATTGAAGGCATTTAGTAAAAACGCACAACGGATAGGTTTTTGCCATTGAAATTTGTGGAATGGCAAAAAGTTCTGGACTAATCATGGCTCCGGCAGATACTGCCGAAGCCGTTTTAATAAACTCACGCCTTGATGGTTTCATATTATTCAAAGTGTCCAAGGTTTACGATATTCATAACTAAGAAGCTCATTTGCCTTTGGATTGTTTTTAAATATTTCCTTTTCAGAATCCCATTCTAGTCTTTGCCTTGTAGCAACAGCTATATTAGCAAGATGTGCAAATGAGGTGGACCGATGGCCTTCTTCAAGTGTACATAAAGGGTTTTGCCGAGTTTTAATGCAATCAAGGAAATTACGAATCAGTCCTGATGTACTGTCCGAAGAACTTCCATCGGATAAATATGGATCCGGATTATCAAATTCCTCTGCACTGATGGGTTTGTCCCATTTTTGGAACTGACCACTTTTTGCCGGAATTATGCGATAACCTCTCTCGCTTGCGTACAAATTACCTTTTGTTCCCCTTATTTCGATTTCACCGTACGGGAATAGGTCACCGCTACTTCCTTCATAAATCCCAAACGAAATAATTTTCCCTGAGGCAAACTCAAAAGTTACCTGCATAGTGTCAGGAATATCACCATCATGATCTAGGACGAATTTACCGCCGTGGGCAGAAATAGCCACAGGTGCGACTTCACCCATCATCCAACGAATAGCATCCATATAGTGTACCCCCCAATTACCCATTTGGCTCGAAAAATCCCCCCACCATCTGAACATGTATGGTGCCATGTTGTATTGGTAAGGTCGCAAAGCACGAGGTCCGAGCCACATGTCCCAATTAAAATCCTTTGGTGGGAGTTCCGGTTTCAATTTTCCAATACCGTTAGGGTACATATTGCTAACACGAGCAGCTCTTGCAACTGTTAACTGCCCTATCTTCCCAAACGGAATTTCTTTGGCAAGTTGACGATAAACTCTGTTGCCTCTTCGGTTAAGTCCGACAGCAACAATTTGTTTGCTTGCAGCTTGAACCTCTACCATTTTCCGACCTTCATGGATTGTCGCCGTGAGTGGTTTTTCAACATAAACATCCTTTCCAGCTTGTATCGCGTGTATTGTAATCAGTGCATGCCAATGGTCGGGTGTTGCAATGCAAACAGCGTCGATTTCTTTGTCTTCAAGTAGCTTGCGATAATCTCTGTAAATTTTCGGTGGTTTTGCAAATTTTTCTCCCATTTTTGGCACCTGCCCTGGAATACTGCTTAAATATCTTGGATCTACTTTGGACCTATCGCGAAGAAGATATGGCTCGTAAATATCACATAGGGCAGCAACCTCAATATCAGGCTGCAACATAAATAAATTCAGCAACTGTGAGCCCCTGTTTCCAATGCCAATAAAACCCATTCTGATCTTATCGTTCGCTCCAATAATCCTCGATGCATTTGAGGCCAGCAAAGTGGGTCCACCCAAAAGCAACCCGGATGCAACACTAGTCTGTGCAATAAATTTTCGACGACTTGTATTTTCAATATTTTTCATGTATTTTTATTTAAACTATTAATAACCAGGATTTTGTATTAATAATGAATTTTTATTTAACTCGTCTTTTAAAATGGGTAAGAAATAGGCTTTATCAATCCATGCATAAGTATTGTGAACCGCAGGCGTAATTGTAGGTACTGTTGATGTAATTTTAGTTACAGGATCCATTTTATAAAGAACAATAACCTTATAGGCAGCAACATATGACTGAGGACCAATTAACCACCGCCGTACATCATAAAAGCGTTGTTCCTCAACTACCATTTCAATGCGTCTCTCATTCCGATAACGATCGCGCAAGGCTATTCCAGTTTCAGTAATAAAAGGCATACCAGCTCGTTTTCTTATCATATTAATATAAGTGGTTGCCTCAACATCCTGTCCTAATCCAATACAAGCCTCTGCATAATTTAACAGGATCTCAGCATACCTAAAATATCTCCAACCAATATCAGGAACGAAAAACTGTGCATCAACTGCCATATCAAAGTATTTACGAATATAATAACCGGTATAACCACCTTCACCAGGAGAGTTAGGCCCATTTCTGGTATCCAAACCCCAGGTAACCTGCATCGAATTGGTTGTTGAATTCCATTTCTGCCAAGACCCTACTTGAATGACACCTATTGGATCCAAAGCAAATTCTCCGGCACTTCGTGTTCTCCATTTTGCTCCTTCAAAAAGTATCGTAGCATAAAAACGAGGGTCCCGATACTTATAAGGTGCGGCTGCGTGAACAGGATTATTCCAATCAAATTTTGTTCCATCTCTCCTTTCAAAGTCTCTGACAAGATTATCAGTGGGAGCATTGCTGCCTTTACAATGATATCCGTTGGGGCCGCTTAATTCCTGCCAACTATATTGAACGTTGTAAGATGTAGATGTAGCATATCTGACGAGAATATCTTCTACACATTCTTTAGAATTAAACAAATCAACATAATTCTGTGAAATTGAGTCTGTTGGAGCAGGACCAGCTTTATACAAACTGTACAAGCCCAAATCCATTACCGCTTTGGCAGCATCTTTGGCAGCCTGAAACCTTGCTGTTCTGTTCGCGTCAGTATAACCTATTAACTCAGGATTAGAATATCCCTGAAAAACAGTTGCATTATGCAAATCGCTTGCTGCATAGATTAGTATCCTTGACTTAAGAGACAATGCTGCGCCTTTGGTAGCACGTGATTTTTTATCTGTACTATGAACCAAAGGCAAAAGAGATGCAGCCTTGTCGCAATCACTTACCATAAATTTGACACACTCTGCGTAAGTATTTCGTGCTACTTTGAAATCGTCGTCTAGTTCATAGACCTTGTCAATTAAAGGAACACCACCGTACAAACTAGTCAGTCGCATATAAAACCAAGCCCTCAAAAAATAAACTTCTCCAATCATCCGATTTTTCTTAGTTACATTGTCGGTCAGCTTACCATCATCAGGAAGACTTTCAACATTTTTAAGAAACAGATTGCATGCTCTGATATTTATATACAAATTAGTCCAGGAAGGGATGTCTGCACCCCAACCAGGTATCAAATCTGAAGTTATCTTACAATTATTAAAATTAAGCTGATTCCCACCATCCCTGCGATGTAGTTCATCTACAAGATTTGGTGTTCCATATTTTTGATCTCCATTTGGTATTTCCATTTTAAAATACAATCCATTGACAAAAGTTTCGACCAAAAGTGGATCTTTCCAGACAGTCGCGTCTGAATAGGCGGACAATGGTTGCAATTCCAGAACCTTATCTTTACACGCTGGCAGAAGAATACTGACAACTAGTAAATAATTGAAATATCGTATAATCTTTTTCATGTTTATTAAATTTTAGAAGGTGATTTTTACTCCTACATTAATCACTTTACTCAGAGGATAGTTTTGATATACAGATTCAGGATCAAAACTAGGAAGAGTAGGACACCAGGTTAATAGATTTATTCCACCAACATATAGCCTTAATCCATCTATGCGTAATTTTGCATTTAACGATTGGGGCAAATTATAACCTACTTCAATATTTTTTAATCTTACATAATCGGCGCTCCTGAGCCAATATGTATTGTACTGTGATCTCCAGTATTCTGCTGTGTAATTAAATGTTCTAGGTTTGGTGGCATCAAGATTATCTGCGGTCCAGCGTCCATCTGAATCTTCCATATAATAATTTCCGTTTGAACCTGATTCAACATTGTGGTACCGTATTTTCCCCCACGATCCCTGAAAAAGAAGTGTTGCATAGAAATTTTTATACGTCAAATCAAGATTTAAACCAGAAGTAAAAGTTGGAATATCACTCCTGTAATCCCGAACCATATCCAATGAGCTGATTTTACCATCTTCATTAACATCTTTAAATATTATATCTCCCGGCCGGGCACCTACCCAATGAGGATATGCATCCACTTCTGCCTGATTATTAAATATGCCAATTGCCTGATAATACAACATTGAATTCATTGGAAAGCCAGTGGTTTTCTGATATTCAGGAATGCCTGGTGTTTCATCCCAATATTTTATTTTGTTTTTAGCGTATCCCCCGTTTAATGAAACGTTGTAGCCAAAATCACTCATTTTATTACCATAACTCAAAACAAATTCGAACCCCTGATTTACAACTTCTCCAATATTTTCAGGTGGAAGTGTCAGACCTGCTGATGCAGGAACAGAAGCATTCCTTTGTGTCAAAATTTTACTTCTGAGATTGTGAAAAAAATCAGCCTCTAACTTCAATTTCCCCCCAAGCATCTTTGCGTCAAAACCGACGTTTGTTTGCGTCGCTACTTCCCACGTAACATTTTGATTTGGAATACTCTGCTCATACAGAACCTTATTTATATTAGTCCCGTTTGTAACCCATTCACCTAAATTTAAACCGCTTTCCAATCCACCCCAGCCAGTACCAAACTTATAGGTAGAAAGGTACTGAAATGCAGAAATTCGGTCATTACCAGTTTGCCCCCATGACCCACGTAGTTTAAAATAGTTAAGGAATGAAACATTGTTTTTCCAAAAATTTTCCTCACTTAGTATCCATCCGACTGATGCTCCCGGGAAAAAACCCCATCTTTTATCTGCTGGAAATATAAAGGAGCCATCATACCTCCAAACAAATTCAACCAAGTATTTCGACAGATAGTCATAATTTACTCTCCCAAAATAATTCAATCGGGCAGTCTCACTCGCTGTTCCTGTATTATCCTTATCCAAATCACCACCTGCAAACAGCTGGTTAATAGCACTTGAAATAAAATATTTTCTTGACGCTGAAAATGCCTCAGTAATCCCGGTGCTGTATTCTGATCCCACCAATAATTTAATTTTATGACGATCATTTATCTTTCGTTCATAATTGATCAATGCGTTGAGTGTTGTTCTTCCTCCAGTTTGATTCGACTGTGTAAGCTGTGGCTGCGAAACACCTCTTTTTGAACCGTTAGGCACAGGCAGACCGCCAGCATCTAAAGTTACCTTATCCCAAACATACAGATAGAACGGAATTTTCCATATTTTATCATTGAGGAAACTTTTATCGAAAGAAGCATTTCCAGTAATTGAGAGGCCTTTAATACCAGGTACGATAATATTTAATTTCAAATTGCTTTCCATGATATATCTGGTATCCCTATCTTCACCCCCAAGGTTAGTAACCATTACTACAGGGTTGTAATCAGTCTCGATATCAGGACCAGGCATATTAGGACTCCACCATGCAACATCTGTAGGTTTTCCTCTTGGAATTTGTCTGAAAGTCTCACCCTCAGGATAAATCGTATTACGTCTTTTTTCCTGCCGTCCAGCGATATCAATATTTAGGCTTATGTTGTTAGAAATTTTTGCATCAATATTACTCCTGAAATCAATCTGAGAAAAATTTACTCCACTTTGTTTGAAAGCACCATCTTGATATTTTGTTCCAACCGAAACAAAATATTTTAAATTTTCGGTACCTCCACTGAGGTTCATATTGGCATCATTTAACAATGCTATTGGCTTAAATACTTCCTTAAACCAATTAGTATTTGGATGTGCCCAAGGATCACTGCCATCCTTATATTTTTGGAGATCAACCGTCGAGTATCGGGGTGTCTGTCCAGAATATAAATCCACTTCATTCATCATCGATGCATAAGTAAAAGAATCTGCCATCTTTGGTAAAATAGTTGGCGAACTAAATCCCTGATTAAATTCAATATCTACTTTTAATTTTCCGATAGATCCTCGCTTGGTAGTAATCAATATGACTCCGTTTGCAGCTTGGGCACCATAGATTGCAGCAGAAGCATCCTTCAAAACTGTAACACTTTCAATATCTGAGGAACTTAGCCGTGACATACTACGATTGGCTATACCGTCAACTACAATAAGTGGAGAGTTATCATTTAGGGTATTATTGCCTCTTATCCTAAGTGTAGTATCATCAGATCCAGGTTGTCCTGAACGTTGAACCGCAACTAATCCAGGCAAACGTCCAACCAACGAATTGGTAAAATTTGTTGACTTGGCAACTGCTAATTTCTCCCCTGCGACAGAACTAACAGAACCTGTAAGAGATGATTTTTTTTGTACTCCATAACCGATGGCAACAACTTCATCAATCCCAACTGTTTCTTCTTCAAGTGTTATATTAATTGAAATCTTGTTCCCAACAGCGATTTCCTGTGTTTTCATCCCGACAAACGAAAACTGCAAAGTTGCATTTTCAAGGACATTTGTTAATAAGTAATTTCCGCTATTATCACTTATTACTCCATTGGTAGTTCCCTTCACTATTACAGAAACGCCCGGAAGTGTTCCCCCTGAAGAGTCTGTGACCTTCCCGGAAATTTTCTTGCCGGTTTGCTGCTCGCCCATAAAGGCCGGGGCCAATACGATCTTGCGGTCAATCACCGTTACCTCAACGTTTCTTCCTTCAAAGATCGTATTGAGTACTTCCGTAATCTTTTCATTCTTGACGCTGATGTCGATCTCCCGATCCACATTGATCAGTTCGTTGTTGTAAATAAAGAAAAATTGGCTCTCGTTTTCGATGGCCTTCAGCGCATCTTTCACCGTAACACTTTTTAAATCAAGTGTGATTCGTGTCATTTGGGAGTAGCTCTCCGTGGCAAATAAACCAAGAACGGAGGTGATTAGAAAAAAAAGCGTTAGTTTCATAATTAAAAACAATTGACTCAGGAAATTCTGAGGGAGAACTTCTCTGTCTTTGAATTTTTTTTTCATAGATTTGTTTGATTTTAATAATTAATTTTTGCTTGCCTGTTTT
>JBAXUL010000104.1:0-13167 GCA_037129695.1 Prolixibacteraceae bacterium | reverse complement strand
TAGAGCCACCTACCGATCCAACAGATCCTGTGAGGTCTCTTTTCTTTATTGTGCCGTAACCAATAGCGACCACCTCTTCAAGGGCAATGGTTTCTTCTTCCAATACCACATTGATTGTAGTCTTGTTTGTGATGATTACTTCCTGAGATTTCATCCCGATAAAAGAAAAAATTAGCGAAATGGCATCCGCTGGTAAAGTGAGATAGAAATTACCCTCATTGTCAGTAGTGATACCTGTTTTTGAACCTTTTACCACGACGGATACACCGGGGATAGGCAATCCGGAACGATCAGTGACTTTGCCGGAAAATTGTCGCCCTTGTTTACTTTGCTGATCTATAGCACGCGGCTCTTCATTTTGCTTGTGAATAACGATTAGTTTGTTATTGATGGTATAGGTAAGATCTGTTCCGGTCAGAAGATCGCTTAGAATTTTTTCTACCTGCTGATTTTCTTCATTTATATCATGCCTTTTTAATAGATCCAACTGGTTCATGTTGTAGAAAATTGAGAATTCCGACTGATGCTCGATCATGTCAAATATTTCCTCGAGTGTCAGATTATTCCCTTTTATATTCAACCTGGTATTTTGAGAATAGGAAGAGGCTGAGAGTTGAAGTAAAGCCAGGAAGAAGATGAAAATGGTTAATCTCATTATCCTTATTGTTTGAGTCAGATCAAAAGATGAGTGCCAACTCTGGTTAGTCCACTTTTTTTTCATAGATTTGTAAATGTTAAGACAATTAATTGCTAAAATTGATTGTTTGAAGGCAAAGTGTTTCGCAGACAATTTGCCTTCTTTTTTGCTTGGTCATTTTGATCAGGAATGATAGAAAAACCTGATTTGTAAGCTTATTTTTTCCTCATAGGCGCTTCTTTTTGCTTAATTTGGTTTATATATAATTTCAAATTCCCGAAAAGATTTTCTTTTGTAATCGACAGGAGAGGTCAGGCTCAATGCATCAAGAACCTGCCAGATTGTCTCCTGATTTTTAAATCTACCAGAGTAAACTAAAGTTGTAAGCCGTGCATCTGAAAAGCTCAGTTTGACATCATACCATCTTTCCAATCGCCTGGCGAGGTCAAGAAACTTTATTGATTTAAAGACAAATTCACCATCTTTCCATGAAATTTCCTGTTCAACATCGGCCGTATTCAGAGAATATTTCTGCCCATTTTTATCAAATGAAAATCTTTTGCCAGGTTGTATATCTATTGAATTTGAATTGCCGAGCAATTGAAGGGTTATTTTTCCTTCTTCAAGAGTTGTTGTATTTTCATTATCGTCACTGTAAGCCATAACATTAAATCGTGTCCCGGTTACCTTTACGTCAAAATTTTTGGTGCTTACAATAAATGGATGTTTGGTATCAGATTTTACATCGAAGTAGGCCTCCCCCGAAAGAGTAACAGCCCTGTTCTGACTTGAAAACAGGTTGGAATACCTGAGTTCACTGCCGGAATTCAAATTGACTTGAGTGCCATCCGCCAGAATAACTTTGGATCGGGAGCCTAAAGGAACACTTACAACCTGTACGCCATTATTCCTTCTATCTGCAATTCGTGGTATAAAGATGTCAATCACCAGCGCAAGTAAGAGAATTGCAGCCACAGCAACTGAAAACCCTACATATAGCCTCCTGGATTTTCTTGAAGTAAGATACTGTCCCTTATAGAAAAGAGCCAGCTGATTTTCCGTATGATCCGTAACTTGAATGGAAGAATCCCATATATCCTTGAGTGAAATATACTCACTCTTATTTTGCTCAGATTCATTGATCCATCTCAACAATTCAAGAACTTCTTCCTCATCACATCCTTGATTTAAATAACGTGCGATAAGGTCTTCCGGGGTATTAGTAACCTTTTTCATAAGTCTTAGCTGCTTTTGATACTATAATAACAACTAAGTTGAAAAAACTACGTCAGGAATTTTTAAACTTTTTTAGTGCCAGGGCCAAATAAATTCATCAACACCAAAAATGATTTGGCTGAGATTTTCTCTTTGAGTAGCGTAAGTGCCCTGAATATTCGGGTTTCAACTGTTCTAACCGGTATGTTCAGTTGCTTTGCAATTTCGTTGTTCTTAAGCCCTTCGAACCGACTCAAGACTATCACCTCTTTGTAAATCATCGAAAGTGAATTGATGGCCTCCTCCAGTTGAAGTAATGTTTCTTTCTCAATTAAGGATTTTTCACCGGTTTGAAAATGGATGGCCTCCATCTCCTTTAATTCATTGACGGCCTTTTGCTCGTATCTCTGAACAACATTCCGATGTTTGATATTGTTTAAACAACTATTTTTTATGGCATGAAAAAGATATGCCTGAATCATTTTCTCTTCTTCCCTGAATTTTTCATTCTCCCACACGGAAATAAAGACATTTTGAACAATATCCAACGCATCACCTTCATTATCAATAAATTTCAGGGCGTATAAATAAAGTCTATGGTGGTACTTCCGGAAAACGGAATCGAAATCCATTCTTAACAGTTGATTAATTCTACTTCAAAGATAGTATTAATATACGCTCAAGGATTCTGGTTTCAATCCAGCTGCTTTGGCTGAAGGGAAGCTATTTGAATGGGACAGACACTGGATCAGGAATATGAAGCACATTTCACTTCACTAAAAAAGTCAATCAATTACCAAATCACTTGTTTCCCCCAGATAAATAAATCATTTTTTTACCTTTGCATAATGAAGATTCAAGAGATCAATAAATTAGCTGATATTTATCTGAAATTATCCATAAGGATGATTGATCATGATAAATATACTTACTATGCCATTACCCACCATTCAACGGCAATAGAAGGATCTACTTTGACAGAAAAACAGTCAGTCAATTTATTGGAATTTGGTAAGCCAGCAGCACTTAAACCGATTCAGGATCATTTAATGGTTTTGGATTATTTCAATGCTCTTAAAAATACCATTCAGTTAGCCAAAGATAAAAAACCTCTTTCTTCCAATCTTATTCAGTCAATAGCAGCCCAGGTAAAAGCAAATACAGGGGAAACAGTCAACACTATATCAGGAACCTATTACACGGCAAAAGGCGATTTTAGAACAGGTACCGTTAGGGCTGGATCCAGGACATTCCCTGATTTTAGCAAAGTGCCCCAATTGCTTAAACAGCTTTGTGATCGCACAAACGAAGAAATCAAAAAAGTTAAAACATTTGAAGAAAAATGTAACCTGGCCTTTAAAGTTCATTTTGATTTTGTCGGTATTCACCCATTTGGTGACGGAAACGGCAGGACTTCACGCCTGTTAATGAACTACATTCAAGCCTGGTTTAATTTGCCCTTGTCCATTGTATTTAAGCAAGACAGGATCAAATATGTTGAAGCCCTGGAGAGCGCACGCAACAAAGAGAACATTGATAACTTCTATCAATTCATGTACGGTCAATATTCAAAGTTTTTGAAATCTGAAATTTTGCAGCTGCAGGAAGTAAAGCCAGCAAAAATAAAAGTCAAGCCCAAACAGTCGGCCGCCAAAAAGAAAAGGCCGGTTAAGGGCAAAACCAAGTAAAAAACTTTATTTTCTCCCTTTTTTACTCCCTAAAAAAATAAAACCTCTTAACTACCAATTAGTTAAGAGGTTTTTTAGTACCCGGGGACGAGGTAATAACCCAGAAAATGAGCGAACCAGAAAGAGAAGATGCAATAAGGTTTAATATGGGTGCATTTTTGCAGAACTTATTTTTAATGTGCCTGGTAACAGACAAATTAAGTGAAACCCTGGTTACTCCTGAAATTTTAATGGAATACATCCAGGCGAAAGCCGACCCCCAGGCAAAACAATAAATCGCTCCCTTTAATGGTGAAATACAAAAGCCCCGGCATAATCTACCGGGGCTTTTAACTTTGAGAAAAGAAAAACCTTAAAAAGTCCCTGAAACCACTGTTAGTTGGATGTTCAGCATTTATACTTAATAAGGCTGTTAATTCAAACCCCGGTTAACAATCTGGAACCACTGTTAGTTGGGTCATCCAGCGAACAATAACCGGGGTTCTTTGTCTTTTCAATATCCTGGTGCGCATGTGCATATTTCACCCACCGCATACGCCCTGAACGTTCCCAGGCCTATCTCAGAAGTAAACTTCACGGCAAATATACAGCATACTTTTTTAAATTGTTTTTTGAACCGCAAAAATTTTTAATTAATCAACTTTGATAAAAATCTTTATTCCCTCTTAAATTCCCTCTTTCAAAAATCAAAACCTCTTAACTTTCAATTAGTTAAGAGGTTTTTAAGTACCCGGGGCGGGAATCGAACCCGCACGACATTGCTGTCACTGGATTTTGAGTCCAGCGCGTCTACCAATTCCGCCACCCGGGCGTGGTACGCTTTTCCCAATGAGGTGCAAAGATAATCCAAAAATCTTAACCCGAAAATATTTTTTCAAAAAACACCTTCACGAATAAATAGTTTGTCGTAAATTCAGAAATTATTTTCAAAATCATGTCTACTGAAGTTGGCTGTAGTCAATGGAAGCAGAAAGAATAGGTGATCTGATCGTTTCGCCGAGGAATAATTTATGAATCCTACACCCGACCCTAACCTGTTTGATGCCATACGCAACGATGACCGTCAGGCATTTGAGCGACTGTTCAGGGAGTTTTACCGCCCCTTGACGGCCTATGCTTTTCGATTTGTACGCGATTTGCCTACTGCCGAAAATATCATTCAGGATGTTTACCTCAAACTATGGCAAAACCGTAGTGAAATAATTATTACCACCTCTCTGGAGCACTATCTCTTCCGATCAGTCAGAAATCACAGCCTTAACCAGCTGGACAAGTCTAAAGTTCGTACCGGATACCTCCGGATGCAAATAGGGATGGAATCTGATCAGGAAGATTATTCTTCCTGCTACCCCGAGCCGGGACTCCTCGACAAAATTGAAGCTGCCATCAGCGCCCTTCCGGCTAAGAGGCAGGAGATTTTCCGCATGGCCCGTGAAGAGGGACTCAAATACCGTGAAATAGCTGACAAGCTGAATCTTTCCGTCAAAACAGTGGAGGCCCAGATGTCACTGGCATTGAAGCAACTCCGCGAATCCCTGAAGGAATTTCATCCGCATGTGCTTTTTTTGATGCTCTCGGGTAAGGGTATTTCGGGATTGGCTTGTCATGGTGGTAAGGAAGTTGTGGGAAAAAGACTAGAGAGAGACTAAAAAAGACCAGGGGACTGGAGGACTATGAGACTGGAGAAGTGAAACTCCCAAATGGTGCTCCCTGAGCTTGGACTCCCCTGAGTTTGTCGAAAGGCCGAAGGGGGCAAATTAACAAATTGTCGAATAATTGGTGCATGGAAGAGCATAAAAATACAGAAGAAGCGTGGATTGCCTGGTTGGCAGGTGAGACGGACATTAAACCGAAAGCCGGAGAAAAAGAGATTCAGGAGTTCGACGATATGGAACATACCTGGAATCTTGCCGGGACGAGCTATGTCTGGAAAAACAGCAATCCCGACAAGGCCTGGACTGAAATCAATAAAGAAATCGAAGTTTCACCAGGGATTCTTAAAACCAAACGGTTCAACTTCCTGAAGTATGCTGCCGTTTTTACTGCCCTTTTTGCGCTGGGGACTGTCACATTCCTGTTGACCCGGAGTCATACAATAACGCAGGAGCAAATGGCCATTTCAGCTCCTGCCATGAAGATCATTCAAACGGTTGCCAATCCGGCGGAAATTACTTCAGTCGTCCTTCCCGATGGCTCTTCGGTCAGGATGAACGCAGGTTCAACACTAAAATATCCTGAAAAATTTACCGGCTCCGAAAGAAAAGTGGAGTTTCTTGGAGAAGCCTACTTCGAAGTGATTCATGATGCAGCTCACCCATTCGTTGTGGAGATGAAGAATATCAGGGTCGAAGATATCGGAACATCCTTCAACATTTTGGCCTATCCCGGCAAGGACCGCATTGAGGTCAATGTCACAGACGGCAGTGTCAGGCTGGTCGACAGCAACAGGAAAGAATCTGCAATTCTGGTGGCAGGATCCAATGGAAAAATTCACAAAGAAGATGGAAACATCCAGGTATCCAATGAACTTTCACCTAATTTTATGGCCTGGATCACCAGGGAGCTTACCTTTCACCATACCCCGTTGTCAACCGTATTCGAAGAATTGGAGAACATCTACCACGTGAAAATTGAAATCGCTGATCCAAAAATTGCCGGGATATCCTACACTGCCAATTTTGAAAAATTTCAAATCGAAGATATTGTCAATGTAATCGCCAAAACTCATCATCTTTCCGTAATGAAACAAGCCGATGGCTTTCTCTTTGCTTCCAAATAAGATTCCAACCCTAAGACTCATAGCTTAATCCATGCGAATCAGATCAAAGATCCTTTTTTTGATCCTGCTTTTTAGCTCAATGATGCACTTGCTGGCACAGGAGAAGCCTGATCCGTTGAACAAACTCATCTCGGTCAGGATGGATTCGACCACGGTAGAGTCTTTCCTTGAAAAACTGGTCGCAGACAATGAACTTTTCTTCTCCTATAACCCCGATCTGTTACCTCCCGGGAAGTCGGATTTTGAAGTAATCAATCGTCCGCTGGGAGAAGTGCTGAAAGGATTACTCCCCGACTCGCTCTACAACGTAACCCTTATCGATCGTCAGCTGATCATCACACGTGTGGAACCTAAACCGCTCAAAGTGGCCGGCAGAGTAGTCGAACAGGATGGGAAAGTCCCGGTAGGTTATGCCGCTGTGACCATCGAAGGGGAGTACATAGGAACCATGACCAACCGGGAGGGCAATTTCGACCTGACTATTCCCTGGCAGTTTCGCAACAATAATTTACTGGTCAGCTCTTTGGGATACCGACAAAAGATCATTTCGCGCAAATCGCTGGCTCAGGATCCCCTTATCAGACTACAGGATGAATCGATTAAATTGCGTGAAATACAGGTCACACCTACCAACCCAAGAGCGATACTACACAAGTTCAGACTAAATATCAACAGCAATTATGTGGATGAGCCACAGCTGATGACGACTTTCTACCGTGAAACGGCCCGGCAAGACGGCAATTACGTGGGTGTATGGGAGGCGGTAATGGAAATCTTAAAGGCTCCCTATAAAAACAACGAAACAGACAGGGTCCGATTTCTGAAGGGAAGAAAAGCCGATCTGAACCGGAAGCCGAAAGAGGTTCTCTTAAAAGTGCAGGGAGGTCCTTTGGGGATAAAATACCTCGACGTGGTAAAAAATCCGGAAACATTTATTGATCCCGATTATGAATATCTCTACAAATATCGGTTTGAACAGCCTGAGATGATCAATGGCAGACTTACCTGGATCATCGGTTTTGATCGCGTGGAGGAGACTGATTTTCCTTGTTTTAACGGGCAATTGCTGATTGATGCAGAAACCTATGCACTGGTAAAAGCGGATTATTCGTACGACAAAAAAAGTCTGAAAATTAATGGACCAAGCTTCATCGAGAAAGAACCTTTCGGCTTCGACACCCGTCCCGAGAACGTGGAATATTCTGTCCAATACCGGCTGCTCAATGGTAAATGGCAGTTCTTTTCTGCTCACAGCGACATTGTTTTTAGGGTGAAACAAAAGCGGAAGTTTAAAACCGATTACCGAAACGTCACAGACGTGCTTGTTACCCAACAATATGCTTTTCCAAAAAGGGCGAGGTTTGGACCCGAAGGCTTGTTTCACGAAAAGGATATCTTTTCGGAAAAAATCGGAACCTACGACAAAGAATTCTGGGGAAATTACAACGTGATTAAACCGGATGATGAATTGATCAAAGTAATAAAGAAAGAAGGATTTTGAAATGAAGTCCCGACTAAATTTTTCTTTCAAACGGAGAAATATCAACTTAATGTTCTATTTCATCCTGTCACTTTTCTTGATGGTATGCTTTAGCTTAAGTACTGCAAAATTAAATTCAATCGTTGTTTCGGACTCCATTGATGTATGATCCTGAACCAAGAGGTCTGTAATTATACCTCCGCCTTTTTGCATCAATGTTTTTTGCTTCCTATCTGTACCAGTATTTGACAACTCAGTTATAATCCGGGATAATTCCTTCATTTTAAAGAAAGTCTCAATAATCGCAATAGTGGTAACCGTTGCCTGTGGACTTTTAAGAATAGTAGCAAGCATATAAAGCCCTTTTCTGTGAAGGCTTTGGGCAATAATGAAGAAAATTTTAGATTTCTTAAGTGGTGGAAATTTTCCACTACCTCTGCTTTTTCTTCAGCAGTCATTTCAATGATGTATCCTTTGGAAAATTTATTTGGATTGTTTTTAACCGACTTATTGATATCCCGGGTGGCAACCCCATACAACCTTGCTTCATCACTAGCTATAAGAACCTTCTGATCTCTGACAGTAAAAATGCTTTCTTCAACGTCATTGAATTTTATTTCCCTGTTCATCTTAAATGCCATTGTCTATTTATGACAAAAGATCATCGAAACCGTTCGAAAACTGACGTAGACTTTGGAATGAATAATCCTTTTTCATTCCATACAAGTTACACCAAAAAAACCACACAAACGAATAATTGTCAAGCTTTTGGGGAAATCAAAACCAACAACAAAGGTCTACCGGAGAGTTCAGTATCATTCACAATAAAATAACCCCATGCGAATTAGATGAAAACGAGGGAAAAGGGTAATATTCAGAAGAAATTCTGCTCTGCCGACTCGTCTTCCTTCTCTTCCTTCATCACCTTACTGCAATCCATGTCCACATCAAAACCCGGGGGAGCTTCAAATACGGAAGATTGGCTGTAGCCCAGTGTGCGATCGCGGAACAGGCTGTTCATGTAATAACCGTAAACAGGCAAAGCCATACTTGCACCCTGACCTGCCGAGAGTCCCTCGAAGTGGATGCTGCGAAGATCACCACCGGTCCATACACCTGTAACCAGCTCGGGAGTTATACCCATGAACCAGCCATCTGATTGATTTTGGGTGGTTCCCGTCTTGCCCGCCACATCCGCGGTAATGTTGCCATATTCCACGTCCCTGCGCAGGCGTGCACTCGTCCCTTCGTTGACAACCGCCTCCATCAGGTTGATCATTAAATAAGCTGTTTTGGCATCAATGGCATCATGCGATTCAGGTGAGAAACGTGCCAGCACATTGCCGTTGCGGTCTTCGATTCGGGTAACGCAATAGGGTTTCGTATAAACTCCATGGTTTCCGTAAGTACCGTATGCTCCAACCATTTCGTAGACCGAAACATCCGATGTACCCAAAAACATGGAGGGGACGGCATCAATCGGACTGGTAATTCCCAGTTTGTGCATCATATCCGCCATGGCCTGTGGATTGAACTGTTTCATCACCCAGGCAGAAATCTGGTTGACAGAATTGGCCAAACCCCATTTAAGCGTTACCATTTTACCATCCATTTTAGTCTCACCTGAATTTTTGGCTGTCCAGGTGGTGCCGTCAAAAAGCGTAAATGAGTGTTCTGTATTGGGTACCAACGTACATGGAGAAAAACCATTCTGCATGGCCAGTGTGTATAGAAACGGCTTCACGGTAGATCCTACCTGGCGTTTCCCGTTTTTCACCATGTCATACATGAAATGCTTGTAGTTTGGTCCGCCGACCCAGGCTTTGATTTTGCCCGTTTTGACCTCCATGGTCATCATGGCTGAGCGCAGAAAACCAAGATGGTACTTGATCGAATCCAGCGGAGACATAGTGGTATCAATTTCCCCCCGCCACGAGAAGACGGTCATTTCGGTAGGAGTCAGGAATGATCTCTTAATCTCGTTGGCATTCAATCCCTGCGAACGCAACGAACGGAATCTGTCGCTGCCTTTCATCATGTTGTCGTATACCTGCTGTGCCTGCTCGTTGGTCAGGTCGTTGGAGAAAGGACGATTTCGCTGGCCTTTAATCCTTTCATTAAACAAGGGCTGCACATTCCGGCTCAAATGAGTCACAATAGCTTTCTCCGCATACGTCTGCATGCGCATATCGATGGTAGAATAGATCTTCAAACCGTCGGTATAAATATTGTAAGCCTTACCATCCGGCTTGGGATTTTTGGTACACCATCCGTACAATGGATTGGTGTCCCATTCTACAGAGTCTTCCGTGAATTGCTGTATCTGCCAGGCCTTGTAATGCTCCCGGTCAGGCTTAGGGGCAGTTAGAATCGTACGCAGGTACTCTGTGAAATAGGTGCCCGGCGTAGATTTATAATCCTCCTTGTGGAAATTCAGGTTAAGCGGCAGTGTTTTGTAATGATCGTATTCAGAATCAGTCAGGTATCCGTTTTTATTCATTTGGGAGAGCACGACATTCCGTCGCGACAATACCAGCTGAGGTCGCCTGATGGGATTGTAAAGCGAGGAATTCTTGGCCATTCCCACCAGCATGGCAGACTGTTCCATGGTCAACAGATCGGGAGTGGTGCCGAAATAGATTTCAGCCGCCGACTTGATCCCTACGGCCAGATTGAGAAAATCATACTTGTTGAGATACATCGAGATGATCTCCTCTTTGGTAAAATTGCGCTCCAGTTTGACGGCAATCACCCACTCCCTCAATTTTCTGATTCCAAGCTGAAATTTGTTGCTGATGTCCTCCCGGGGAAAAAGCATTTTTGCCAGCTGCTGAGAAAGGGTACTTCCCCCGCCGGCGCTTTGATCACCTGTGGCAATACCCTTGAAAACCCTGAAGAGTCCACGGAGATCGATTCCGGGATGGCTGTAGAAACGCTCATCCTCAGTAGCCACCAGGGCATGGATCACATTGGGACTGATTGCATCAAAACCAATAAAGGTGCGGTTTTCCTTGAAGTAATACCTGCGCATCACAAGGCTGTCGGCGGTATAAACTTCCGATGCCAGCGAAGATTCAATGTTTTCGAGTTCCGTAAGCGTTGGCATGTAACCAAGTTTGCCGTTCCCGATCAGGGTGAATAGAATCACCACGGCAAGCACGCCTGTCGCAAAAACAGACCAGAAGATAATCAGGTATTTCTTGAAAGTAGGATTCGTTGTCATAGATTGGTGCAAATATAGCAATGAATTTTCTTGGTGCTATATTTTTTGAAAATTACACAAAGGAACTTCAGAAGGTGCCCGGACTTACAATGATAAAGCATCAACAGTCTGAAATTTAATGTCTTTCAGACTTTCAAGCCAATGTTCTTCTCCGGGAATTCAGTTGATATGGAAGGTACTCCCTGAAAAAAATTATTTGGTAGAAATTTTCAAAAGAACCTGCTTTTGAATTTGCTCACAGCGCCAATTGACCTCTTTTTCAATTTGCTCTGCCTGCCTCAAAGTCTCCACAACTGAAGCAGAATCACTCAACTCAGCGGCATTGATCCTGACATTCATATAAGCACCGGAAACTGCCGTTCTCAGACACAACGCTCCAACAGCCGCATCACTTGCAGAATTAGGATTTCCGATTTCAGCCATTTTCTCCGGCAATTCCATGGCTTCTCCGGCCAGTTTCATCACTTTGAAAGGAACCTCAATGGCTTTCAAAGTCGCCATCCGGATGGCCATTCTTCGTTTCTCCTTTTGATCTTCGCTCTCTTTCGGCAAGCCAAAGGCATCCATCACGCCATTGAAGGCCAGGGTATCTTCGTCAACAAGTTTGAGCAGTTCCTCATAGGCAGTTTTGCCCTTCTCGGCCCAGCCGGAAAACTCTTCCCACTTTTCATCCCATCCTCGTTTGTGGGCAGATAGGTTGGCCACCATCGATCCTAATGCAGCCCCAAGCGCCCCAACAGCCGCTGAAATGGAGCCTCCACCCGGTGCAGGAGAATCGGAAGCCGTTTCGTGGGTCAATTTCCGGAGGGATAAATCGATTAACCGATTATCAGTCTCCTCGTTCAACAGATATTCGATGATCCTTTTTTTCGGATCGAAAGGTGCGAGTTCATTGAGTCCCAAGGTATGCACGGCTACCGCGATGATCTCCTCATCCGGAATTCCGCAGGAACGTTTTTGCTTGTGCAGGAAATACTTCCCGGCATCGAGCATGCACCTAAGCGGTACCACACCGATCATTTCTGATCCGGTAACCCGGATGCCTCTTTCTCCTGCCTTTTCGCAGACCTCATCAAAAGCAATGTGAATGGGCGTTACAGTGATATCTGTCAAATTCATGGAGATCTGGGCCATGCTGTATTCTTTGATGTACCAGCCGATGGCCCTGACTTTTTTCAACGTTCCCGGAATGCGGACAGGCTCACCATGGTCATCCTTGACAATTTTACCGGTAACGGGATCCCCATCCCGCAGAATTCTGCCGGCTTCCCTGACATCAAAAGCAATGGCATTGGCCCGCCTGACAGAGTTTGTATTAAGGTTGACGTTATAGGCGATCAGAAAATTACGTGCACCGACGGCGATTGCCCCCGATCGTTCGTTGAACTGTGACGGACCAAAATCGGGTTTCCATTGTTCGGAGGCCAATTTCGCCGGTAGGCCCTCGTATTCGCCCGACCGGCAATTGGCAAGACTTTGACGTTCTGGCTGAAAAGCGGCCTGTTCGTAACAGTAAACCGGAATCTGCAACTCATCGCCCACCCTTTTCGCCAGGGCCCTCGCATATTCAACAGTTTCTTCCATGGTGATTCCAGATACCGGCACCAACGGACAGACATCGGTAGCCCCAAACCTGGGATGTTCGCCGGTATGGTGGCGCATGTCGATCAGCTCAGAGGCTTTCCGGATGGCCTGAAAGGCTGCTTCAACCACTGCCTCCGGGTCTCCTGCAAAGGTTACTACGGTGCGATTGGTAGCGAAACCCGGATCAACATTGAGCAATTTGATCCCCGGCACCTTTTCAATGACCTCGGTAATCAGACGGATGACTTCCATTTCCCTGCCTTCAGAAAAATTGGGTACGCATTCGATGATCTTTTTCATATTTATCGCTTTACAAGCTTGTTATTCTGTGCCAATGTTACATTTTAATCGCATCAAAAATAGTCATTTACCCACAATCTTCTCAGAAAACCTGAATTCCCCTCTTCCACACAGACACGGGTTTCAGCATTCCCTGTTGATACAAAATTTCCTTGTAATTCTTAACGGGAAAGCCAATAAAATCGGCCATATTTCCCTTTTTCAATATGCCTCTGTCATCCAGGTTCAATGCATGCCCGGCACGGAATGTGATGGCTGCAA
>JBAXUL010000103.1:0-13267 GCA_037129695.1 Prolixibacteraceae bacterium | reverse complement strand
ACAAATCCTCCTGTTTCGGTTTGCCACCAGGTGTCCATAATCGGACAGTTGCCACGTCCGACAACTTTGTGAAACCAGTTCCATGCCTCCGCATTGATAGGTTCACCAACAGAACCAAGAAGTCTTAATGAGGAGATATCGTTTCTGTTGGGCCATGAATCACCGAAACGCATCAGTCCCCTGATGGCAGTTGGGGAGGTATATAAAATATTGATCCCGTATTTTTCTACTATTTTCCACCATCTGTCGGGATAGGGATGATTGGGAGCTCCTTCATACAACATGATGGTTGAACCATTGATAAGCGGTCCGTAAACAATGTAGCTGTGACCGGTGATCCATCCCGGATCGGCAGCACACCAGTAACGGTCTTCAGGCTTGATGTCAAATACCATCCTGTGTGTGGTAGCAGTATAAACACTGTATCCTCCATGCGTATGGACCAATGCCTTTGGTCTGCCTGTAGAACCGGAAGTATAGAGTAAAAACAGCATATCTGAAGAATCCATCACTTCCGTTTCGCATTTATTGGAAGCAATGGGCAACGATTTCAGGTCGTGGTACCAATAGTCACGGTCATTTTCCATGTAAACATCTATTCCGGTTCGTTTTACCGTGATACAAATCTCCATGGTAGGCGACAATTCCATGGCTTTGTTGACAACACTCTTCATTTCTACTACTTTGCCCCTGCGGTACCCACCATCAGCAGTGATAACGACCCTGCTGTTGGCATCATTGATCCGGTCTGCAAGCGCTTCATGACTGAACCCCCCGTAAACCACACTGTGGGCAGCGCCGATTTTGGCACAGGCAAGCATGGCAAAAAGTTGTTCCGGAATTTGTGGCATATAAATGGTGACTACATCACCTTTCTTCACCCCCATGCTTTTCAGAATATTGGCAAACTGACTTACTTCACGATTCAGGGCATGGTAAGAAAAAGTCCTCGAATCTCCCGGTTCACCTTCCCAGATAACTGCCAGCTTATTTCTGGTAGCCGAGGTAAGATGACGGTCAATGGCATTCAAAATAATGTTTGTCTTGGCACCTTCAAACCATTTGAAAAACGGTGGATTGCTTTTATCGAGCACTTTGTCCCATTTTTTGTACCAGGATAAATGATCGGCTTGTTGAGCCCAGAATGCTTCAGGTTGGTCGAGTGAATACTGATACATCTGATCGTATTCTTTCACATTTGCCTGTTCCACAACTGCTTGAGATGGCTGAAAGATCTTCTTTTCGTCGCTGTTTTCCATTTGAAAGCCTGATTTAAGTGAATTATTATTGTTTTTAGTTTGGAGATTCACAGTAAAAATATCAAACCTTTTTACTTTATAAATTAAAATAGGTTAATATTTTAATTTGTTCAACATCGGTCTTGCCGTTTTTGGTTATGAAGTCAATAATTTCTTACTTTGTATACTACTGTTGCAACGATCATGCCACCGGTAACCGGGAGTAATTCCCACACTTTTTTTATTTAATACGATACGTATCTCTTTCTGTTACTAAAAACAACGACCTATGATTGAACCAATTATTTACAGGAGCAATCCTGATAAGAAATCGATCATTTCCCAGCAGGGAGATTTTACCTATCGCCAACTTTTGCAGCATATCCAGCAATATGCGCTATTGTTCGATACCAAAGGATATTCCAAAGTTGCCATCTATTCCGAAAACAGGGTCGAATGGTTTTTTTCATTTTATGCAGCACTGCAAAACAATTGCATTGCGGTTCCGGTAGACTTTATGGCTTCGGCTGAGGATGTCGCTTATATTTTAGATGATTGCAAGCCTGAACTGCTTTTTATCAGTGAAGGCATGAAAGAATCGTATGCCAAAGTGGAGAGTAAAAGCAGTCACAGGCCCGAAATAATGTGTTTTGAAAATTATCCGCCGACACTTGACCAGGCCCCCACTGAATGGCTGGGTTCAGAAGACAATGAAACCACAGCGGTCATTATTTACACATCCGGTACAACTGGCAGTCCGAAAGGGGTCATGCTCTCCTACACCAACCTGTTGGCCAATATGCATGCTGTTGTTGATGCCAAAATATTTCACCCCGAAAGTCAGGTTTTGGTGTTGCTGCCTCTTCATCATATTTTCCCGTTGGTTGGCTCCCTGATGGTGACACATTTTTCAGGTGGAACCACAGTAGTATCCCCTTCCATGCAATCATCAGATTTGATGAAAACGCTCACTGACAATTCGGTGACTGTATTCATCGGAGTACCGCGGCTGTATGAACTGATATACAGGGGACTCATGGCCAAAATCAACAAGAGCATGGTGGCCAGAATGTTTCTGAAACTGGTCTACGCGACAAAAAGCAGGAAATTGGGGAAGACACTTTTCAAGAAAGTCCATCAGGGACTTGGTGGCCACCTGAAATTCATGATCGCCGGAGGAGCAGCCCTCAACAAAGAGGTAGGCACTTTCTTTCATGCCATCGGATTTGACATTCTGGAGGGTTTTGGCATGACGGAAGCGGCCCCCATGATCACTTTCCCGCGCCCCGGGAAGGCGAAGATTGGTTCTACGGGTCAGGCTTTACCCGGCATGACCGTCGAACTCAGGGATGGAGAAATCGTGGCCAAAGGGCCCAATGTGATGAAAGGATATTACAACCGGCCTGAAGAAACTGCCGAAGTTTTAAAGGATGGATGGCTCTATACCGGTGACCTTGGCCGATTTGACGACGAGGGATTTCTCTACATCACAGGCCGTAAAAAAGAGATCATTGTGCTTCCTAACGGGAAGAACATTAATCCTGTAGAAATAGAGCAAAAGCTTGAGTTTTACTCAAAATCAATTAAGGAAGCAGGAGTATTTATTCACAAAGAGATGCTGCATGCTGCCATTGTTCCGGATTATGCATTCCTGACTGACAATGGCATTACGGATATTACCCAGTATTTCAGGGATGAGGTGATTTCACCCTTCAATGCGGAACTGAGTTCCTACAAACGGATCATGCAGTTTACGTTGCTCAGAACCGATCTGCCAAGAACCAGATTATCCAAATTACAACGGTTTAAACTGGAGGAACTGATTGAGGATTCAGAAAGCAAGAAAAATCAAAGCGAGGATCCCACCAGCGCCGAATACCTGGCTGTCAAGAGCTTCATCGAAAGTCAGGTAGATATGGATATTTCACCCGACGACCATCTTGTGTTTGACATTGCCATGGATTCGATGGGAAAAATGAGCCTGATTGATTGGATCGAGCAGACTTTTGGCATCAAAATAGAGGAAGAACAACTTCTTAAATTTCCTTCTATCGCCAAGATTGCCGAATATATCGGGTCCAACAAGTTGTTCCACAAGGAGGAAAGTTCCTCATGGTCGGGGAATTTAAAGGAGAGTTCTCCTGTTGAACTACCTAAATCGTCCTTTCTGTTGAAATTAATCGTTTCAACCGTTCGCGGATTCTTCAGCCTATTCTTCAAATTTAAGGTGGTCGGCACTGAGAATATTCCTGAGGGCCCTTGCTTTATCGCCCCTAATCACCAGACGAAACTCGATGCCTTTTTGGTGCTCTCCTGCCTCGATCAAAAAACCTTAAAGGATACTTATTCCTACGCCAAAAAAGACCACGTCAAAAGCCGGCTGCGCCAATTTGCAGCCAAACGGACCAACGTGATTGTAATGGATCTGAGCAAAGACCTGAAAGAATCGTTACACAAAATGGCAGAAGTCGTCAAACTCGGCAAAAAAATCCTGATTTTCCCGGAAGGTACCCGCACCACCACCGGAGACATGGGAGATTTTAAAAAGACCTATGCCATACTGAGCACCGAATTAAATATTCCAATCCTTCCGGTTGCCATCTCAGGCGCCTATGAGGCCATGTCGTCGGGAAGGAAAAAGATAAAGACCGGTTCAAAGATCATCGTCACCTTCCTGCCCCCTGTCGAACCGACAGGTAAGACTCCGGAAGAACTGAATGCGATCATCAGAAATCAGATCGCCGAAACAGTGGAGAACAATTCAAAGGAGATTTAATGGGTATTTAGTTTGAATATTGTTCTTTTGAATCTAGGACACCATAAGCAATTCCATTGATTTTGCTCGTTTCCTTTGCATATAAATTGAATTAAATTGCAAACCAAACCAATCTTGATTACGTAAGAATAGACAATACAGGCTAAACAAGACTCCCAAAAACCGGGAGTTCTGTAGATGCTTTCATTGAAAATTTTGTAATCTCAACATTAAAATCCTCCGGATGAAACCTAAAATATACTTCTTCACGCTACTTCTCTCAGCTGCCATTGCCTTTTCAAACTGTACAAAAAACACGGGAGAGGTCCCTGCCGAGCCAATACCGGACAAATATCTGGTAAGCTACACATCTGTAAGATCAATGACGGCATCGAATGTCAATGCTCTTTTTAGCCCGGTACAATCAATGTATCCGGATGTGGCAAGCATCCTTCCTTATGTAAAATATGGCGCTACTGTCTATTCCGTCAGATACAACACGACCCTCGGTTCAAAAAAACTTATTGCATCAGGTTTGGTCTGTATCCCTGATGGTGGCGGAACCTATCCGATCTTAAGCTTCCAGAACGGAACCAATACGGTAAACGCCAGTGCCCCGTCCCTCAATGCAACCAGCTACACGGAACAACTGATTACCGGATTCTCCTCTACCGGATTTGTGGTGGTCCTGCCTGATTACCTCGGATTTGGCACATCAACAGAGGTGTTTCATCCTTACCTGCATATGGAATCTACGGTAGGGCCGATACTCGATCTTTTCAGGGCAGTCAAGGAGATGAGCAGCAAATCAGAACTGAAGTTAAAACTCTCGAAAGACCTCTACCTCATGGGATATTCGCAGGGCGGCTTGGCTACGCTGCAGCTTCACAAGGCCATTGAGACCAGTTACACCAGCGAATTCAACCTGAAGGCCGTCGGATGCGGAGCAGGTCCCTACAACCTACCTTTGATCACCCAGACTGTTGTGACGGCTTCCTACTTTCCCCAGCCCTATTACATCGCTTATATCATGAAAGGGTTCAAGTCTGTCAATGCTTTCACCAATCCCTACACCGATATTTTCAATGAGCCCTATGCTTCCCGAATTGACGGACTTTTCAATGGAATCAACAGTGGCAGTGCCATCAACGATCAATTGGCCTATGGAATGCCTCAGCTGTTTACTGCAGATTTTCGTGCCAACTTCAATACCAGTTCCAAATACAAAGGAATGCTCGATGCCTTGAATGCAAGCAGTGTTTATGCTTGGAAAATAAAGACCCCGCTTATCCTTACCCATGGACAGGCAGATACCGACGTTACACCGCTCATGTCACTCAATCTTTACAACGACCTGATCAAACTGGATCCCGCGCTGCCGGTCACCTACCTTCCATTGCCAGGCATGGATCACAGCACCGCAAGCGCTCCTTCACTCATTAATTTCGTCATGCGCTTCCTGGTGATCAAAGGAATGTAGGCTTAAATGAAGGCAAAAGGCTAACAGCTAACAGCAAGAACAACTTTTAAAGGTTATCAATTAATAATAACAACCGGAATGTTCAGCATTGAAAAAATCAAGATTCGAAAGGTTAAAGTATCCGATTTACCGCAAATGACCTCCGCGCGAATCGATTACCTGAGTGAAATGCAAGGGGAAAGGCCTGATATCCTGAAGAAGGAGTTGCAGCAAAGTCTGCAGGTCTTTTTTGAACAGGCCATGAGGGAAGGCAGCTTTTTTGCCTTACTGGCCGAATACGAGGGAGCTGTCGTGAGTTACGGCGGCATGATCCTCAAAAAGATTCCCGGTGATTTTAAACGGCACTCCTACCTGGAAGGAGATATCCTCAACATGTACACCCTCCAGGAATACAGAAGAAAAGGCATTTCCTCCATGATTCTTGAAGACCTTTTAAGCGAGGCAAAAACAATGGGAGTCAGCAAAGTCGCACTCCACTGCTCCAAAGACGGCGAACCCCTCTACCGGAAATATGGATTTACAGATCCCATTTATCCCTACCTCGAATTGTTGATTGATTAGTCGCATCCCGGATAGCAAAGCGTAATGTGAAGGACGCATAGATCATTATTTGCCCTCCCACCCTCTTCACTCAGGAATAACACATACTGACTTACTACCAAAAGCTAAAAGCTAAAAGCTAACAGCCTACTTCGGCATCTCAGCCAACTCTTTCACTTTCTTGCTTTTCCCCTCAATATACATTTTGAACTCATCGGGAGCATTGGGCATCGCCATCTCAAAACGAGTGTTCATCACCTTGTCTTCCAGCTTTTCATAAATCAGCCGAAAACGCGGCATGGCCGGATTTGCTTCACTGTTCAGTACAATTTTGTTATCGGAATAGGTAATGTCATAATTGATGACATGTTTCTCATTGTCAAAATAGATGGCTTTGACCGGATTTCCTTCCTTGTTGTTGTAAATGATCATGACATCTTCATGCAGAAAGGCAGGCCGGGCGGCAGTTGCAGCAATCTCTGTCTTGCTCTTCCTTTCCAGAATATTCGCATCCAGCTTTGGTTTCAGGGTAAACATTCCGCTTCCATCTCCAGGCTGACCACTTCCTTCGCCTTTCCATTCACCCATCATGTATTGCCATTTCTCCCAGCCTGAACCTGTATTTTGGGCAAACAATGGTTGTACCAGCACAAAGAACAGAATAGCAGAAGCAAGTAATTTTCTCATGAGATTGATTTTCTTTAATGACTCCGTAAATAAAGAGATAAATATTCAATTTTCCCTATCCGAAAAACGCTAAAACAGCTTTGAGTAGAGAGAAAGAATAAATGATCTTTCTTCTGAATTTCCGGATTTATGGTTCGCAATGTTTTCGCGCAGCGTCTGTTTATGTAACTATTTCGCTGATTTCACCGGCGACCTCCAACCCGGTGTTGAAACCGGTGTCATTCAAAATAACTCTTCCGGTTTTCAGGTCTGTCAGTACCACTTCCAACTTTGAAGTCATACTCTCCTCGATCCGGCCATCCATCAGCCCCAGAATTGGAGAAGCGAGAGAGGTAGCAGCTTCCCGGTAGGCAGTGATGGCAATTTGATGGCGTTTGTTTTCCAAAACGAGTTCGATTTTGCCGGTTTCAATCAGAAGTTTCCTCAATGAAGTTCCATTGTACGTGGTAAAACGGATCAACCTGTCGTGCAACCACACTCCGGCGATAAAACCGGTGAATGAGTTTCTGATCCAGGGTATTCTGGCCACCGATGCCTTGACCGAGATCCCCGGTAGGGAGAAATGGTTGGACTGCATCCAGACATAAGCGCTGGGAAAGGATCTGCCCCAGTCTTTTTCGGTATAGCCGCGTCCATTCGAAAAATCCACAGCATGGCCTCCAATGGTAAGCGATCCGATTATTGGATGGTCCATGCTGACGATGCCGTGGTAACACTCCATCAATGGAACAAATGCAAAAGGCCCCATGATTCCGGGGGAATACCATGGTTTTGGCCATGGAACGATTGCCGGAAACTCTAGTCTGCCGGTTAAGTCGGGAAGGTCCAGTTCGATATGACTGGCCGAAAATGTGTTATTCCCGATAGAAATTGAGAATTCCTTTTCTGAAGAATAAAAACGATCAAAATCAAATCGATGGTAACGTGCAGTTTGCTTTTTCCCATCCAATACCTGGATGAAAGCGTGCTTTCTGCCTTCCTCGTCGATCGCAATTCCGGGAATGAAGGCATAAGCAACAGACTGATCCTCATTCACCACTTTGAAATACCAGCCTTCAAAATACCTTTTCTTCTTTCTCTTTCCCTGAAACTGATCAGGATTAAACAGTGCACGGCAATCAGGCAGGATAGACATCATAACAGAAAAGATAGGTGACTTGTAAGGTGATATTACCAGACATTAGACTCTTCTTTTACCCGACAACGGCATTCAATGGCTGTTTCGGTTCCGGTCAAAGAATCATTCAGTCATTTCAAGCTTTGATTTCAGCCATTCTGTTTTTCTTGTCAATGACTTTGACGACATAATCATGATTTCCTTTACCCGAATGGTTGTCTTCGTACTGATAGGGAGCCTTTGATGTTTGGGGTTTGAATGGTATGGCAGCCAGTTTTGAACCATTGCGCCAGATTTCGTACCTGTCGATGGCCGCATCACCTGCATAGGCGGTGTGCCAGGAGATCACAGTGCCATGATCGTCCTTCGAAACTTTTGCATCTCTGGGAGGCGTCAGATCCTGAAAAGACTTTTGGAAATAGTTGGTTTTGCCTTCCTTCGCCTTGAAGGCAATGGCTTCTACCGCATTTCGTTCCGCTTCTGTAAGCGCTTCCGGTTTAACCTGGGCATGTTTCAAATTGTAGGAAAGCTGGCATTTTTCTGGATCGTCGTGAATCTTACCGATTCCTATAATGGCGGTATGAATGCCCGGTGTGCTCAGGGAATAACGGATCAGCTGATTGGCAGGTACATCTGCGCCACTGACATCCAGCACAACATGAGGAACACTGTTGGACCATTCGGCTTTTTTGGTGTACATCGCACCATCTGCAAATACCTTCATGGCGATGATGCCCATATTTTTGGCAGCCGCAACCGGTATCACATTGTATTGCATATTCAGAAAACGCTTGTCATTGGCATTGATGGCGACCAGCATCCCTTCAATGATATCTTCCGAATCTCTCTGAATCATCTCCATCATCACGGTTGCGTCGCCGTGTCCGGAGAATCCGATGTGACGTATCAGTTTTTCATTCTTAGGATTGAGTCCGGTCCGGTTGGTGCCGTCACGAACATCTCTTAGTGCGGCTAAAGCGCCAATTGCCAACGCATTGGGATCTGGATTCAAATATCCTTCATACAGGGCATCCACTTCTTCCATTCTTCCCAAAGCATGAATCAGTACCATATCAAGATAAGCCTCTTTAGGATAAGTTCCGATTCCGTCACCAAATACCAGGGTGAGTGAACGACGCACATCATCCAAGGCTTTGGAACCTGCCGGACCATTGGAATGCCCCACCACGGATGGGCGGTCGTCGCCTCCCTTTCCGAAACGGAGCATGGTTTTGGATGTCAGAAAAATTGCTTTCCTTTTGGAGTCCTCATAATTGGTGGATCCAGGAACCAGACCAAGTCGGAGAAAAGCTTTTCCGTAATTCATCTGACTTGGGCCATACACGTTGGAAGTGTCAAAATAATTCACTCCCAGATTGTATGCTTTCTCGATAATTGCTACGGGATCAGTATTTTCGGGAGTCCACTGTAAAGAAGACTGCCCGCCTAAACCGAGGGTAGTAACTTTGAACCCAAGTTTGCCAAAAGTCCTTTTCATCAGTGGTGCCGGCATTGCGGGCGCTTCTGAAGCAAAAAGATAAGGTGCCAGTGAGGTTCCTGCGGCGGCTATGGCAGTTGTTTTAAGAAACAGTCGCCGGGATTTTTGATGTTGAGTATTGTCCATAATTTCGAGTATTAGCTGTTGTTTTTACGATGCAGCAGCATGATAGTTACATCCTATGCCTCAATTTCCAGATGGCTTTATTCTATTACTATATGTCACCGGCTAAAGGAATCGATAATGAATACACAACTCGCCGGCTTAATATATTTTTAGGACTATAATGCGGTGATCTCAAATACCGAACTTGACAACGCCTCAGATCCGGAAATACTTAACCCTACTTTCATGAGGTAATCTCCACTGAAGGTTTTCCCATGGAAGGGGAACCTGGATTTGGTCTCCGGGAATAAATTGATCTCTTCCACCCTGTATTTTCTGGCCTCATCCAGCCCGCGCAGTCTGACCGGATTGAATGCCTCCCTGAATCTGGAATTCAAATTGTAACTGAACAAAATCGCTTTCGATTTTGATTCGCCGGCATACATCACAACTGCCCGGTTGCCTTCGTAGGGTGATACCAGACGGAACATATTGCCATACCATACCACCTCACTAATTTTCTTGTAGTTGACAACCGCGTCCTGGCTGAATTTCAGTTCTTTTTCATTCATGTGTGCAATCTGAAGGTCGTAACCCATTTTCCCCATCATGGCAACATCCGTCTTGAATTTGATGGATTGCTTCCCCCAGGAGGTAATATGGTTACAGGTTGCGATGGCCGGCATATAATAGGAATAACCCCATTGGATATAGACTCTTTCCATGGGATCAGTGTTATCGCTTGCCCAGAACTCGGTAAAATATTTTAATCCGCGGTAGTCAATACGACCGCCACCTCCGGAACAAAGCATGATGGGTAAATGGGGGTATTTCGCGCGTACACGGTCCAGTACGTTGTACCAGGCCTGAACATATTCGATGTAAATTGCGGATTGATTGTCCTTTAAATAGGGAGAATAGGAACTGGTCATCGGACGGTTGCAATCCCATTTCATGTAAGCTATTCCTGGATTTTCCGTCATCAGGTTGTCCAACACGCCGAAGACAAAGTCCTGAACTTTTGGGTTGGGCAGATCAAGTACCAGTTGATTGCGCGAATAATTTTCAGGCCGATTGGGAAGTTTAATGATCCAGTCGGGATGTTTCTCATAGAGTTCGCTCTTCGGATTGACCATTTCAGGTTCGATCCAAATTCCAAACTTCACCCCCTGTTTTTCTGCCTCTTTCACCAAAACCCCAACACCATTCGGAAGTTTTGCCTTGTTGGGCTCCCAATCACCCAGTGATGATTTATCGTTGTTACGCGGATATTTGTTGGCGAACCATCCGTCATCGAGTAAAAAAAGATCAACACCAAGTTTCTTGGTATCCGCGATCATTTGGGTAAGTTTCTGTTCGTTGAAATCGAAAAAGGTGGTTTCCCAATTGTTAAGCAGGGTCATCCTTGGCTGATCACCATCCAGAAGGGAATATTTGCGGGCCCAGCGCTGCAGGTTCTGACTTGTGAGTTCCTTGCCGGCTTTGCTGTAGGTAAAAACAAAAGCCGGCGTGGTAAATACTTTTCCCGGCATCAGTTTGTACTCCGACGCATAGGGATTGATGCCTGCAATCACACGCAATGAATTGTTGTTGTCCAGCTCAAAACTGAACTTGAAATTACCTGTCCATGCCAAAGTTCCGGCCAGCACCTCGCCGCTGTTTTCATCTGCCTGTTTGTTCAACGCCAGCATAAAAAACGGAGTCTGGTAAACATCTGCACGCGTACCCAATTTACTGTCAATCACTTTAATCCCGGAAGTCAGCTGACTTTCTTCCATGCGCATCTCTTTTGCCCAATCCGCGTGAAACTGGGTGAGCCAGTATGCTTTGGCATCAAAATGCAGCATGGCAGAGGCAAAGAGAAAAAGCGTAACAGGTAGCTTTTCCTGATGGCTGATTTCAGCCCACTGCTCAATGACATCTTCCCTGAAATACGCTTTAAAATGCAAATTTACCTCAAAAGGATATTGAAAATCTTTCAGCCGGATTATTGTTTCAGTTACATTGTCATCTATTTTTTTCACTGCGCTATCGACGAATTTCAGCTCGATCGAAGGATTACCGTCGTTGTGGGTGGTCCGGATAGCCGATTCAAAAAGATCGCTGGTGCCAAATGGGATATACATTTCATGCTGCGTATTCTTCGTTTTGAACAATTCGGTATTGTTCCCGAGTTTCTCACCCAGATAGACCTGATCCACTTTCTGCTCCCTGTCGACAGAATAGACCAGCTCGTTGTTTTGGGTTTGAATCGAAATAATGTGATCGGTTTGCGCCGTAACCGGTAAAAAGGCTGTCAACAAAAAGATAAAGATCAAAACTAATTTCATGTTCATTTGAGTTGTGATAGATGAATAAAAAGATGTTTTTATTACCAGGATACTTTCTAAAACCTGTCCAGTATCCAAATATATGATTAGCCAAGGAATAAACCTCAGGAACTGCTCTATGTCATTTGATTTTCAGCTTCAATTCTATCAGTTGAATCACTACATCCACATCTTCAGAGCCCTTGATGACAACTGAAACCGGACGAATGGCATTGAACCTCTTGGCATTCCTGAAATCATTTTTGATGCTTTCGGGGAGTCCACTCTGTTCAATCAATGGTTCGGCTTTGTCGCCAAAATAGAAGCCGACCCTGAAAGTGTCCTCCAGGATGGCCACCCAAAAGATGGTATTCTTCTTTTTTAAAGTTCTGAAAAGCCAGCTTTTCCCATCCTTGTAAAATCGCCAGATCTCAGAAATATCCTTGTGATGCCGGTACAAATGTTCCAATATTTGTACCCAATAGATTTTTTTATCTCCAATCAGGGAGAACACCAGTTCATTGTCCGGAGTCACGTTAGGGTCAGTCAGCACAATTGGTTCCATAACGGGTATTTTAGTAGATCTTCGGAATAAGCCTGCTCGTTCTTTTTTGATAATCAAGGTATTTCTGCCCCATCTGTTCGCGCATAAATTTTTCCTCCACCCGAATCCGGTAGATAAATCCGGCCAGGACAGGCAGCATCATCCCCGCGACAGACAACCAGTTCGACATGGCAGTAGCGATCCCCAGAAAAATGATCAGCTGACCCAGGTACCCCGGATGCCTGATATACCTGTACCAACCTGTCACAATCAGTTCGTGGTTTTCCATTTTGGTGACGGTATAGGTGAACTGTTGTTTGAGGGCAAGAATGGAGCTGATGCGGATGTATAATCCTATCAATATCAAAACAGAACCTATCGCAAAGTAGGTGTTCCAGGGAGCCAGTCTGCCGGTACTTGAAGCAGCCAGTCTGGATGAGATCGTGTAGCCGATAAAAATCGCAATAATAAGTACCCAGATACTTCCTTTGTCACTCGACTTCTCAATAGTCTTGTTGCGTCTCCCAATACGGCTCATCAGAATCTCAAAGAAAACATAAAGGTAGGAAAAAACGAGAATGAGGATAATTTTAATATTCATGGCTGGAATATTTATTTGATTTTATGGGTTGGGCAAATGATGGAACAATCGTTGCATAGGATGCACTCAGTATCCTGCACCGGTTTGTTCTGCAGCATATAACTCATCACATCAACACCCATGGGACAATGGTTGTTGTATGATTTGCATCCGGTGCAGGTCTTCTCCTTATCCGGTTTAATTCTGATGAGTCCTATTTTGCTGGTCGGGGTCATGACGAGCGAAACCGGACAAACATACTTGCAGAATGCCCTCTGATCGGACAAAATGAATGCAAGGGGTATTCCGATCAAAAAGGGTATGTATACTGATTTGTACCTTTTCATTGGATTTGTTGTTCAGGCTTTTGGAATCCCAACACAAGATACAACCGGAATCCGGAATGGCCAAATA
>JBAXUL010000102.1:0-13678 GCA_037129695.1 Prolixibacteraceae bacterium | reverse complement strand
GTGTTATTTGTGTTATTTGTAGTTTAATTTGTGTTAGGTGAAGATATTAATTATTGAAGATGAACGTTCCTTGTCGGATGCCATTGTCGAGTACCTCGATGGTGAGGGGCATTTGTGTGAAGTAGTCTATACTTTTCAGGATGCAGTCGAAAAAATCGAACTTTACCAGTACGATTGCATGGTTGTCGATATCAATTTGCCTGACGGAAACGGTCTTGACCTGATACGGCTATTGAAGAAAAAGTCCATTCCCGGAGGAATCATCATCGTTTCTGCACGCAATTCGCTCGACAACAGAATAGAGGGACTGGAAATCGGTGCAGATCATTACCTCACCAAACCCTTTCATCTCGCCGAACTCAATGCGCATCTGAAATCCATTCATCGCCGCATCAGTTTTCAGGGAAGTAATGAATTGATTTTGAATGAGATCAAACTTATTCCGGATGAACACCGTGCTTTTGTGTTAGACCAGGAGCTTGTTTTAACCAAAAAGGAGTATGAATTGTTGCTGTTTTTTATCTCCAATAAAAACAAAATCATCACCAAGGCAGGCCTGGCTGAACATTTATGGGGAGACCACATGGATTCAGCTGATTCGTACGACTTTATCTACACGCACATTAAAAACCTCCGCCGGGAGCTCTTAAAGAAAGGTTGCAACGATTACATCAAAACTATTTATGGACTTGGTTATAAATTCGACGTCACTTGAGACTATTAACTAAAACAACCCTCAATTTACTTTCTATCTCCCTCTTCATTTATCTGTTCGGGTTGATAGCCTTTTACTATTCCCTTCGGATTCAGGTCGACAATAACATTAACAGGGAAATGGAGAAAAGAAAGGGAAGCCTGATTCGTCAGATGGAAGAAGCTCATTCATCTGAAAGCCAGCCCCCCAATCGAAATGAAATGGTTCTGGTCAAACCCGGCGGGAAAAATGAAGCTGCCGACAGGTTCAAGGATACTCTGATCTATAACCAGGAAGAACAAAGGTATCAACTTTACAGGCAGATGGGTTTTGGAGAGACGGTCAACAATCAGGCCTATGAAATCCAGATTTTTAAATCACTGGAGGAGACCGACACCCTTATCATTCAGATCGTCAGAACGATGACTGTGCTTGTGATTCTATTGATAATAGCGCTTTTGGTAGTCAACCGTTACTCCTCGAGACTGGTTTGGGGTGTATTTTATGATACAATCGGGAAAATCAACAGGTATGACCTGAATACCCACGAGGAGTTTACCCTGCAGGATTCAGATGTCAGGGAATTTGCTGACCTGAATCGGGTGCTGAATACCATGACGGAAAGGATTAAAAATGACTATCTGAACCTGAAAGAGTATACCGAGAATGCCTCCCACGAGATTCAGACCCCGCTTGCCATTATCAATTCAAAACTTGAATTGCTGCTTCAGTCGGGCGATATGAATGAGAAGCAGTACAAAGCACTCGCAGATGCCTATGAGGCCTCCATTCGCCTGTCAAAATACAACAGTACCCTGATTTTGCTGGCGAAGATTGAAAACAAGCAATTTCCTGAATCTAAAAAGGTAAGTCCGGAAGTAATTTTTGGGGATTTGCTCGAAAACCTTGATGATCTGATCCTTGACAAGAAAATTGAAGTGGAGCGGCATTTTGTGCCGGGTGTTACCCTGGAGATGAATCCCTATCTTGCCGAAATGTTGATTGTCAATCTGGTCAAAAACGCCGTAAGACATAACGTCAAAGGGGGTAGGTTGGTGATTGAGGTGGATGAAAATTTCATCCAGGTCTCTAATACGGGACCAAAACTTCCGGTAGATGAAAATATACTTTTCAAACGATTCTTCAAATCATCTTCTTCACCTGAATCGCTGGGTTTAGGGCTTTCAATCGTTCAGAAGATTTGTGTCCTCTATGGTTTTGAGGTGAGCTACAGATTTGCCGAAGGATTGCATTGCTTGAAGGTAGATTTCAAAAAAGTGGCTTGAACAATTTTAAATAGGTGATTTTGGTAATTTTGATTTAATCCAGATAGCTAGATTCGTTGATTTTGAACAATGAACCAAAATATTGAAAATCAATTTTATTTTGTTGGATTTTGATGAATGGAAAAGGGGTAATTAACAGTTATTCAGTGAAATAAAAGTAATCTGCGATCACAATAGTCCTTATCTATTATTGCACATGGTTGCTTTTTTTAATGGGTTCGGCTGAATGCCGGAATGGTATTCTACATAAGGATAAGACCTCAGGGAGGCAACTTCAGATTTACTACAGAATCTGTTTATAATATCGCTTCCGAAAACTTATTAGAGGCAAAACCCCATGATCGGATTACTTGGTTTAAACCACAAATCGGCACCTATTGAAGTGAGAGAACGCTTTGTCTTCTGCGAGGAAGATATCAGGCGGTTCGTTTCGTTGCTCAAATTAAACGGAATTTCAGGTGCGGTCGTATTATCTACCTGCAACCGGACCGAAATCTACTATGAGATGAACGAATTACTGGTGCCTTTGAGTGCTTCCGACATCGAGAATTTACTCTTCAATTACCGAAAATCCGATATTGAGACAAGAAAATATTTTTATCACAAAGAGAATGAAGCCGTTGTAACACACCTCTTTCATGTGGGTTCTGGTCTGGATTCAATGGCTTTGGGCGAATATCAGATCGTCAGCCAGATAAAAGCTGCGGTTAAAATCAGTAAAACAAACCAACTGATCAGTTGTACGCTGGGAAGACTTTTTGACGATGCATTGAAGGCCGGCAAGCAGGTGCGTACTGATACCGCGCTTAACAAGGGGGCTGTTTCCATTAGTTATGCAGGCGTTGAACTTGCTTCTAAAAAACTGCATCATCTGAGTACTCATCCAGTTCTGCTTGTCGGAGCCGGACAAACAAGCGAGCTGACCCTGCAGAATTTAATCAAGAAATCGTGTTCGCTGTTTACGATTGTCAACCGTACCAAAGAAAAGGCGGACGAACTTGCAGTCAAATACCAGGCAAAAGTGGCTGACATCGAAGAGCTTAATGAGCTTTTACTCGTCAATGACATTGTGATCACCTCTACATCCTCCAAAAAGCCGCTCATTACTGTTGAAATGGTAAAAAATGCGATGGCAGGCCGTTCCGACAAGCCCCTCTTCTTTATTGATTTGTCTGTACCTCGAAATGTCGAAATGGCTGTTGGTGAATTAAATCATGTACATGTTTATGATGTTGATGCGCTGAATCACGTCATAGAGAATAATCTTGAAAAGAGAAAAGGGGAGATTGAATTGGCTGAGCAAATGATAGCAGAATCGGCGGCAGAATTCATGAAATGGTACAATATCAGGGCATTGGCGCCTACTTTTAAGACAATTTCCACCAGTTTTCTGGAAGCCAGCCGCAATGTACTGGACGGGATGATCAAAAATAAAGAGGAAGAGGAATACGAAAAGGCACTTGAATACGGCGACCTTATCACCAAGAAATTAATTGGCATGATGATCGAAAATATCAAGTCGGTAACGAACAACGGATGCAACAGGGAGTATATTTCAGTTGTCAACCAATTATTTGCACAGAATTAGGCATGGATCAAACGATAAGAATAGGAACCAGAGGTAGTCAGTTGGCGCTCTACCAGGCCAACGTAGTCAAAGATGAACTGGAGTCAAAATATCCCGGATATCAATTTAAGATCGTCGTGATCAAGACGAAAGGGGACAAGATATTGGATGTTGCTCTTTCTAAAATTGGTGATAAAGGATTGTTCACCAAGGAGTTGGAAGTAGCCATGTTTGAAAATGAGATTGACATGGCGGTTCACAGCCTGAAAGACTTGCCAACCAGTTTCCCTGAAGGGGTCATGCTGGGGGCAGTCCTGAAGCGCGGAGAAGTGCGCGATGCACTGATCAGTACGTCCAAAAGAACATTAAATGATCTGACCACCGATGATGTAATCGCTACCTCAAGTCTGAGACGAAAGGCCCAGCTGCTCCGGATCAACAAGGATTTTAACATCGTTGAGATAAGAGGAAATGTAAATACCCGTATCCGGAAGATGGAAGAAGGCTATTGTACCGTGATGGTCATGGCAGGTGCCGGTCTGCAGAGACTCGGCATGGATCAGTATATTTCAGAACTGATCGATCCTGAAAGGGTAATTCCTGCTTGCAGCCAGGGCGCCATCGCCATTGAGATACGTGAAGATGATCCAGGAATTGCGAATCTTGTGGCCTCAATCAATGACAAAGAGACGCTTGTCGCCACGGATGCAGAACGTGCTTTCCTTCGTACACTGGAAGGTGGCTGCCAGATCCCGGTAGGAAGTTATAGCCGCATCAGTGATGGAAAATTCGAACTGAAAGGTTTTATTTCAAGCATCAGCGGAGAAGAGTTTTTGTGCGAAGAAATTGAAGGTCCTGTTGATCAGGCTGTTGCTTTGTCTGTGCAACTTGCAAAAAGCTTGCTCAGCAAGGGTGGGCGCGAAATTTTGAAGGCCATCAGGCTGGAAGATCCGTTTGCCAAAAAAGAAGGATTGCCGCTCAGTGGAAAAGTAATTATCTCTACTCGTCCGGTCGAGACCGGTGATACATTGCCGGATCTTCTGGCTGCCCAGGGAGCAGAGTTAATTTCATTGCCGATGATCGAGATCAAGCCGGCCGAACTGGGAGAAAAGGAAAAGGATCAAATGCACCACTTGAGCAATTACGATTGGCTATTTTTTACCAGCAGAAATGGTGTGGCTCATTTTTTTAAACAACTCATCGATCTGACTGGCAGTTCGGAATTGCCTGCTTCGCTCAGGATTGCCGCTGTTGGCACAAAAACTGCTTCAGAGGTTGAATATTATGGATATTCTCCTGCATTTACAGGGAAAAGACACGGATCTGCCGAAATGGCCAATGAGTTTTTAATGTTCCATCAGGTAAAGAATTTAAAAATCCTTTTGGCGCTGGGAAATCTGGCTGACGACACGCTGAAAACCTACCTGGAAACTGCTCACCTGGTCGACCGGATTGACGTGTATTTGACCTGCGAGCCCAGTCATGCTGATCCTATGGTTATACGGCGAATTTCTGATGGAAATTATGACCTGATACTGTTTTCCAGCCCTTCTACCTTCACCCACTTTGCTTCCTTCATCGACATCGGCCTGCTTGGCCAGATAAAAATTGCCAGCATAGGCACCACAACATCCGGAATCATTCAGGAGGCAGGATTTGTGCCGTTGCTTACAGCTCAAATGTCAAATGCAGAAGGACTTACCGATGCCATTGTGAAATATTACCAACCATCATAAAAATTTAATTGCCATGAGATTTCCGGTTACCAGATTAAGAAGATTGAGATACAACGGTGTTTTAAGAGATATGGTCACAGAAACCAAACTGTCGGTCGACGATTTTGTGATGCCATTGTTTGTATGTTCCGGTTCCAAAGTAAATAACCCGATCAGTTCGATGCCGGGAAATTCCCAGCTTTCGGTCGACTTGTTGGTTGAAGAATGCAAAAATATTGTTGCTGCGGGAGTGAAATCGGTGCTGCTTTTCGGTATTCCTCCACACAAGGATGAGGATGGCAGTGTTGCCTGTGAGCACAATGGCATTGTCCAACAAGCTATTCGTGCCATCAAGCAGGAACCTTTAACCAGAGGCCTTTTTGTGATTGCAGATGTTTGCAACTGTGAATATACTGTGCACGGACATTGTGGTACCATTGTGGATGGTGATGTTGAAAATGATCTCACGCTGGTGACGCTGGCCCGGCAGTCGGTATCCCTGGCAGAAGCAGGCGCTGATATGATTGCTCCGAGCGACATGATGGACGGACGGGTAGGAGTTATCCGTGAACAGCTGGATGCCAACGGATTTTACAAGATTCCAATCATGGCCTATTCAGCCAAATATGCATCCGGATTTTATGGTCCTTTCAGAGAAGCTGCCGAAAGTGCCCCGAAATTTGGCAATCGTGCCACTTACCAGATGAATCCTGCCAATACGGATGAAGCAATGAGAGAAGTCGAATTGGATATCGCTGAAGGTGCTGACATCGTGATGGTGAAACCTGCATTAAGTTATCTGGATGTCATTCACAGGGTTAAAAATGAATTTGGCATGCCGGTGGCAGCCTACAATGTGAGCGGCGAATTTTCAATGGTGAAAGCGGCTGCAGCCAATGGCTGGATAGACGGACCGCGTGTGATGATGGAGATTCTAACCTCGATCAAAAGAGCGGGTGCAGACATCATCATTACTTACCATGCGGTGGAAGCAGCGAAAATACTGAAGGGATTGTGAGAAAGGCTGTTAGCAGTTAGCTATTAGCTATTAGCTGTTAGCTGTTAGCTGTTAGCTTTTGCTGACCTGCAACTCCGATAAATCGTTCAAAAACAAGGGTATCAGAATAACATCTATTTGCCTGATTCATTTTAAGCCCAATAGTAACCATAAATATTATTTCTAAAAGCTAACAGCTTTTAGCCAACATCCAACATCCATGCAATTCAACCAAAGCATAGCTGCTTTCGAAAGAGCACAAAAAAGCATTCCAGGAGGAGTCAATTCCCCAGTAAGGGCATTCAAGAGCGTCGGCATGAATCCGGTGTTTGTCAAAAAGGCCAAAGGAACCACCATTACTGATCTCGATGGAAACCAATATATCGACTGTTTGGCATCCTGGGGACCAATGCTCTTTGGGCATGCGCACGAACGGATTTTGAATGCCATCAGTGCGGCCGCTCAAAATGGAACAAGTTTTGGTGCTCCGTCAGAATTCGAAACTGTCATGGCGGAACTCATCATCAAAATGGTCCCTTCTGTCGAGATGGTCAGAATGGTCAGCTCGGGTACGGAAGCGACTATGAGTGCTATTCGCCTTGCACGTGGGTACACTGGCAGGGAAGCATTCGTCAAATTCGCCGGTAACTACCATGGTCATGGTGACAGTTTCCTGATCAAAGCCGGCTCCGGAGCTATGACTCTGGGTATTCCCAATAGTCCCGGGATCACCAAAGGTACTGCAAAGGATACCCTGATGGCAGAATACAATAATCTGGCATCTGTGGAGGCCCTCTTCCTTGAGAGAGGCAGCGAGATTGCCGCTGTCATACTTGAGCCTGTGGCTGGAAATATGGGTGTAGTTGTCCCCACCCGTGAATTTCTGCAAGGACTTAGGGATCTCACCACCAAATATGGCGCTTTGCTGATCTTTGACGAGGTCATCACAGGTTTCAGACTGGCCAAAGGCGGTGCCCAGGAATATTTCGGCATCCTGCCTGATCTGACTACACTGGGCAAAATAATCGGGGGAGGACTCCCGGTAGGTGCTTACGGCGGAAGTAAAGAGATCATGGAAATGATGGCTCCTGTTGGCCCTGTATACCAGGCGGGTACCCTCTCTGGAAATCCACTGGCCATGGCAGCAGGCATCGCCATGCTTACCATGATCGATGAGACCGCTGACCTTTATTCGGAGATGGAACGAAAAGCGGCTCGCCTCGAAGCAGGAATCATTCATAATCTGAAGGTTACGGGTGTCAATGGTGTCGTGAACAGGGTAGGGTCGATGATGACCCTCTTCTTTACAGATTCCAATCAGGTAACAAATCTTGATGAGGCAATGACTTCTGATACTGACAAATATGCGTCCTTCTTTAAACAATCTCTTGAAAGTGGAATTTATTTGGCTCCCTCACAATTCGAATGTCTTTTTGTATCGTACGCGCATACAGATGAAGAAATTGATACGATGATTGAAGCTAATCTAAAGGCTCTTAAGAATTTATAATTTACTGCTTGCACATTGCACGAGAATGTCCTTATCCGACGTTCGACAGCTAAAGGCTTTATTGACAACAAAATAGTTAACATGAACCATTCGATATTTATAGATACCCTCAACGGGAAAAAGACAAGCAGGCCACCTGTGTGGTTCATGCGCCAGGCCGGCCGTGTTCTGCCCAATTACCTCAAACTTCGGGAAAAACACTCATTTTCTGAATTGATGCACTCACCCCGGCTCGCGGCTGAGGTGACGCTTATGCCCGTTTTCGACCTCGGTGTTGATGCTGCCATTCTTTTCTCAGACATACTGGTCATCCCGGCTGCACTGGGGATGAACCTGAATTTTACAGATTCAGGACCGAAGTTTGATGTGGCATTGAAAGAATTGGCTGATCCAACGTCTGTTCTGAAACCTGATGCATCAAAACTACATTATATCTACGATGCCATCGACGAAATTATCCGCACCAAACCTGCTGATATTCCGTTGATCGGATTTTGCGGTGCACCTTTTACCACACTCTGTTACATGGTTCAGGGATTAAGTTCCAACCATACATTTCCTGACGCCGTTGCGTTATTATACAAGGACAGGAAGATGTCTCACAGGCTTTTAGGCGCCATTACTGAATTGTCTGTTGAATATGCCCGCAATCAGGTCAGGCACGGTATTTCGGCATTCCAGATCTTCGAGACACATGCCGGACTGATTCCATCCGATCTTTATCAGGAGGTGATGATGCCTTACGTTAGAAAAATCGCAACTGCTGTTAGGGAAGAGGGATGTCCGGTGATCTTCCTGCCAAAAGGGCTGGGATACGGAATTAAAAACATTCAGCCTGAAGATGCTGATTTTTTAAGTATCGACTGGCAGATGCCGATCGAAGATGCCAGAAAGTTGGTCCATCCGGCGATCGGTCTTCAGGGAAACCTTGATCCAAGATTGCTTTTTGCCGGTAAGGAGTCAATTCTGGAAACACTCGAAAAGTACGTAGACTTTGGTTCCCGCGAACAAAAATGGATTTTCAACCTGGGACATGGATTCCTGCCGGGAATTCCCTATGAAAATGCCAGATTGGTGGTTGAATGGGTCAAGCAAACCAATTGGAAAAGAGGATAAATTGGATTGACAGTTGACAATTACTTGTACTGCTGATCATTGAAAATCCCAGGAAATTGAAGCAATTAAGAAATGATTCACAAATAGAAAGATGAGCATTACAAGCGAATTTTTGCAAAAATACAATGTCTCGGGTCCGCGGTATACAAGTTACCCACCTGCGAACTTCTTTAACCAGGGTTTTACGACCTCGGATTATGTCAGCGAATTGGGTTTGTCCAATCAACAGAAGCCTGTGAATATTTCACTTTACATCCATATTCCTTTTTGCCCGCAACGTTGCCATTTCTGCGGATGTTCAACCGTAATTGCCCAAAGGAAACTTGTGGTGGAAAGGTACATCAAGGCTTTGAAAACTGAGATGAAACAGGTATCAGAACTACTCGACCATTCAAGAAAAGTTACCCAGATTCACTGGGGAGGCGGTACCCCCAATTCCATCTCAATGAATTACATCAGGGAGATCATGGATTGGATCCGTCTTCATTTTGAAATGGGACAAGATGCAGAAATTGCCATGGAATGCAGTCCGGCTTATTTGGACTATGGTCACATTGACCAGCTGGCTGAAATGGGTTTCAATCGTATTAGTCTTGGTATCCAGGATTTTAGGGAGGATGTGTTGAAAGTTGTAAACCGTGAGGCACCTCGACACCCCGTCAAAGATATCGTCGACTATCTCCGGGGAAAAGGTTTTAGGGGTATTAACCTCGACTTTATCTACGGACTTCCGATGCAGACGCTTGAGAGCTTCAGGACGACGATTGAACAGGCTATCGCCATCCGGCCTGACCGCATCGTGACCTTTTCCTATGCCCACGTACCGTGGGTTAAGCAGGCTCAAAAACAACTGGAGGCCATCGGATTACCCGATGCCAACGACAAAATGAATATGTTTTTGCAGGCTTCGGCTCAACTCACTGAGGCAGGTTATTGCCCGATTGGCATCGACCATTTTACCCTACCGGAAGATGATCTGACCAAAGCATTCATCACCAAGCAACTGCACAGGAATTTTCAGGGATATTGCACCCTTGAAACCACAGGGCAGGTGTATGCCTTCGGCGCTTCATCGATCAGCCAGTTGTATGGTGCCTACGCTCAGAATTTCAAGGATATTACGCAATACATGGATGCCGTTGAAGCAACAGGTTTTGCGATTGAGAGGGGTTATCAGCTGAGCAAGGAAGAACTGCTGGTCCGTTCGGTAATCAACCGCATCATGTGCAATGGTTTGCTCAATCTGGAGGAGGTTGCGAATGAGTTTGCATTATCACTTGAAGAAGTCAAGGAACTTGTTACATTTGATCCTTCAAAATTTGAAACCTATATTTCTGACGGGCTGATGCAGCTTGAAGGGAATGAGATTCGTCTCTCAGATACCGGTTTTCTGTGTGCCAGAAACATTGCTATGGAATTGGATCCTGCCTTAAAAGCGGGCGAGGGGGTTTATTCGAAAACAGTGTAGGAAAAGGATAGAAATTTGATCAATTGTGACATGGTAGTGGGGAAGGTGAAAACAGGAAATCAATTTCTTTTTCATCAGGGTGGTTTTCCGGACCAATCATTTACTTGACTCATTATCTTTACGTTAGTGGCATTAGGATGGAAGGAAAATGGTTGAAAGATTATTACGACCAAGAATGTCACAATTGAAATGATCTGAATATCGGAGGACAGGTAAGAATTTTGAAATTTGACGGGAAATGCAGTCATCAATCCCGAATGTAGCTCAATCCAAAATCAAGAATCAAAATTATTCAAATGAAGGGTGTAATGTTAGTCAACATGGGAGGGCCTGAATCGCCGGAAGAACTGAAAAAGTTTCTTTCAAGAATGTTCAGGGATCCCCGGATTCTTCCTTTCAGCAAACCTGTAAGAAACATCCTCTCATTGATCATCAGCAATGCCAGGTACAGGAAATCCTGGAAGAAATATGAACTGATCGGTGGAACTCCATTGATAAAAGCTACCCAAAGAACAGCAGAAGAAGTTCAGTTGGAGTTAGGTGAAGATTGGATTGTGAGATATGCATTTTCCTACTCCATGCCTGATATTCAGGTTGGCCTTGAGCGTTTCAAAAAGGAAGGAATCAGGGAGATTACTGTAATTCCATTGTACCCGCAAGCCAGCTTTACCACCACGGATAGTGTAATCGATGATGTTAAAAAAATAACTGGAAAGGATTCCTTTTATCAGGTAAAGATATTGGGAGAATTCTACAATCATCCCGGATACGTTGCATTTTGGGTTCAACTGATCAAAAATCACCTGGAAATACATCAGATTGAGGATCCAACCCTCGTTTTTAGTGCACATTCCATACCTGAATATCATATTACCAATGGGGATACCTATGCTTCATCCATTGTGAACAGTGCTGCATTAATTGCCACAGAACTTGGACTTCATTATGAGGCCGGTTTTCAGTCCGGCATGAAAAGAGGGACCTGGATTGGGCCTGATGTCAAAGAGCATCTGAAAACTCTCCGTGAAGAAGGAATTGACAATCTGGTATTGATTCCTATCAGTTTCGTTCATGAGAATTTGGAAACACTCTATGATCTTGACCAGGACATTGTTCCTTATGCCATGGAAACGCTTGGGTTTACCCATGTATCAAGAGTTCATTTACCTGAAACTGATCCAAATCTGGTGAAGTTATTGGTGAAGTTAGTTACAAAAACGAATAGCTTGGAAAATGGCTAAAGTTAGGATAGTTTGAAATGTTATGTTCGATAACGCTTCAGGCTATTTCTGCTTTTTGCTTAATTCCGCGCAATATTTAATTGGAATAATAAACAGATGATGAAAGACGTTGTGATATTGGGCGCAGGCATTACCGGCCTCACCACAGCCTGGCATTTGAAAAAGAAAGGATTGGATTTTATTCTTTTGGAACAGGCCGACCGCGTGGGCGGTGTAATTCATACTGTCAGTGAGGATGGCTTTCTGTATGAAGAGGGCCCAAATTCAGGAGTGATTGGAAATCAGGAGGTTGTGCGACTATTCGAAGAACTATCCGCCGAATGCGAACTGGAAGTAGCCAATGACAACGTCAGAAAACGATATGTACTTAAAAATGGCAAATGGGAAGCCTTGCCGGGTGGTTTGAAGGCAGCTGTAAAGACTCCCCTGTTTAGCTTGCGCGATAAATTCAGGATTCTGTTGGAACCGTTCAGACCTGCAGGGAAAGATCCTCACGAATCACTTGCCGGACTTGTCAAACGAAGGTTGGGGAAGAGTTTTCTGGATTATGCCATTGATCCGTTTATTATCGGAGTTTATGCCGGCGATCCGGCCCGATTGGTTCCCAAGTATGCGCTCCCAAAACTGTACAATTTGGAGCAACAATATGGCAGTTTTATCGGAGGAACTGTGAGAAAGCAGTTTAAATCCAAAACGGAAGAAGAAAAAAAAGTGACCAGGGGAGTATTTTCTGTCAGGGGTGGTATTTCTTCATTGGTATTGGCCCTTGAGAAAAATATTGGAAAAGAATGTATCCTGCTGAACAGTAAGGAAATAAGGGTGCAACCGGTTGACGGCCATTTCGAAGTTTCTTATGTTGATGCCGGTGGTGAACGGATCCTTTTGAAAACAAAAAAAGTGATTTCTACCATTGGCGCTTATCAACTCGAAAAGGTGATGCCTTTTATCGACCCTGAATCATCGGCCAAAATTTCAAAGCTCCATTATACCAGGGTTCTCGAAGTAATTCTCGGATTCAAGGAGTGGAAAGGAATGAAACTGGATGCCTTTGGTGCCTTGATCCCTTTTGTGGAGAACAGGGATCTGCTGGGTGTTTTATTCATGTCTGCACTCTTCTCCGGCAGAGCACCGGAAGGTGGCGCACTTTTTTCTATTTTCATGGGCGGAGTACGAAGACCGGAAATTTGCCAACTGTCTGAAAAAGAGATTAAAGAAATGCTCCAAAGAGAATTTTGTGACCTGATGCAACTGAATAAATATGAGCCTGATTTGCTGAAAATCATTTTTCATTCCTATGCCATTCCTCAGTATGAAGCCGACAGCGGTGAAAGATTCAAAACGATAGCGGATCTGGAGAGACAATTTCCCGGACTTATTATCGGAGGAAATCTTCGCGACGGCATCGGTATGGCCGACAGGATTCAACAGGCCCGAATCCTTGCTGACAGTGTCGGATAAGGGAGTTTCTTCAATTATATTCCTGTTTATGCGGCAAACGAGTTAATTCTCTTATTTTTGTTAGATAATGTGCCCCTTATGACTTTAACTGTCCTGCTCTACACCGATCATCAAATCATAAAAATGGTTCATACTTTCATCAGTATGATGTTTTTGATTGTCGCTTTATTGCTTTTTTACAGGTCCCTGACAGGTTATTTCAGGAACCGTTGCTACACATTGACAGACAAGGTGCTTTCTTTTGCTTTTATCATCAATCTCTATCTCCAGTTAATTTTTGGTTTTATCTTAATGGTCAGTCCTGCCATTTTATCAGGCAAGGATATGGCAACCCAGGATACCCTTAAACTGGCAGCAAAACGATTTTGGCCTATCGAACATATTGTGCTGATGCTATTTGCCCTGTTCATTGCCAATCTTGGACTGATTTTTTCGAACAGTACACCGGTTGACCGGGAAAAACACAAGAAAGTAACTGTTTATTACTTCATAGCAGTTGTTCTGATCGTTTTATCTCTTGGTTCTACCTACCTTGAATAATTAATTACCAATTTTGCGAGCCCCAATAGGTTATTAAGTTAAAAGAACATTTAAATGTCGTAGATGCTGATTCCCATTTTTTGAGG
>JBAXUL010000101.1:0-13772 GCA_037129695.1 Prolixibacteraceae bacterium | reverse complement strand
AAAAGGGTTAGATATTTCTACCTAACCCTTTGATTTTCAATTGTCGGGGTGACAAGATTTGAACTTGCGACCCCCCGCCCCCCAGACGGATACGCTACCAGGCTGCGCTACACCCCGAACTTATTGATGTTTTGACAGGAGAAACCCTCTTGAAAACGTCTGCAAAAATAGCTTCTGTTTTCCGTATTCCAAAATATTCGGGATATTTAAATAAAATAAATAATTTACACTAGCAATTATTGCCCTTGTAATTGAATTTATCTATTTTTGATCCAAATATAATATACCATGGAATTTTTTAAACCTTTGAATACGGAGGGTCCGAAGGGCGCTCCATCCGCTCAGCCCGATGTGGCTGAAAAAGTAAAATGCCTGATCATCGGGTCAGGACCAGCGGGATTTACTGCTGCGATTTACGCAGCCAGAGCCAACCTTCATCCGGTGATGTTTGAAGGGTTGCAGCCTGGAGGCCAGTTAACCACTACCACTGAGGTGGAAAACTTTCCTGGATACCCTGATGGGGTTACCGGTCCGGTGATGATGGAAGAGCTAAAGGCCCAGGCGATGCGGTTCGGTACCGATGTTCGCTGGGGATTGGCTACTGCAGCAGAATTTTGCGAAGGCGCTCACAGGATCACCATTGATGGAATCAAGGTGATTGAAGCCGAAACAGTAATCATTGCCACAGGAGCGGAAGCCCAGTACCTGGGTCTCCCTGACGAGAAAAAATATGCCGGATCCGGTGTGTCTGCCTGCGCTACCTGCGACGGATTTTTTTATAGAGGCAAAGATGTGGCTGTAGTTGGGGGTGGAGATACCGCCTGCGAAGAGGCGATCTACCTTGCTGGATTATGCCGAAAGGTATACCTGGTGGTTCGTCGCGACCAACTTCGGGCGTCCAAAGTAATGCAGGACAGGGTAGTGAAAGTTTCCAACATCGAAGTACTCTGGAAGCATCAAACCTTGGGACTGACAGGACAGGGCGTCGTTGAAGGTGCGGTTTTCGTCAAAAACAAAGGTGAAGCCAGCGAAGAAGTGGTCAACATTCCGATCGACGGATTTTTCCTCGCCATCGGACATGTCCCAAATTCCGGTATCTTTAAACCAATGATCGAAACCGACGAAGTGGGATACATCAAGACTTTGGGTGTAACCACCATGACCAGTGTTCCCGGTGTGTTTGCATGCGGAGATGTGATGGATTCGCTTTACAGGCAAGCTGTTACTGCCGCCGGTTCGGGATGCAAGGCTGCCATAGATGCAGAGAGATATCTGTCCGAAAAGCACTGATCAATTTGACGATTGGTTAATTCGACAATTCGGCAATGATGCATTTATACGAATATAGTTAGTTTGCCTTTTATCAGATATGGCCCTGATTCTCATCTTTTCATTTTCGAATCATCGAATTATAAAATTTGTCAGTTATGTCACACAAGGATCACGCTTTCGATACCCGGACCATCCACGTAGGTGAGAAGGCGGAATTTCTGGAAGGGAGCAAAAACGAAGTAGTTGCACCCATCTATCTTTCCTCCACGTTCGCCCAAAAAGAGGTTAAGCACCATGGTCAATTTCAATATTCCCGCACCCAGAACCCTACCAGATTTGCACTGGAACAACGGTATGCTTCCCTCGAAAAAACAACTTACGGTTTGGGATTTTCATCAGGTCTGGCTGCGGAGGCTACCCTGTTGTTTGCCCTCATCAAGCCGGGTGACCATGTGATTGGCTTTGATGATCTGTATGGTGGCACCAAAAGGTTGTTTCATCTGTGGGAGGAGAACGTCAGACTGGAAGTAAGTCTCGTCGATGCCACACAACCAGCGATGGTGGAAGCCGCCATCAGGCCTGAAACCAGGCTGATCTGGCTTGAATCGCCTACCAATCCGCTTCTCCGGATCTGTGACATCAGGGCCATCGTCGCAATCGCACACCAACATAATGTGCTGGTGGTCGTTGACAACACTTTTCTTTCTCCCTATTTCCAGAACCCCGCAGAAATGGGTGTTGACATTGTGGTACACAGTATCACGAAATACATTGCCGGACACAGTGATGTGATTGGTGGCGCCATCATGCTAAATGATACTGAGTTGTACGACAAACTTAAATTCTGCCAAAACGCGATTGGAGCTGTACCATCACCTTTCGATTGTTATTTGACGCTCAGGGGATTGAAAACCCTTTCCCTCAGAATGGAGAAGCACCAGTCGAATGCCTTGGCCATAGCTTCCTACCTGGAAAGTCACCCGAAGGTGGACAAAGTTTACTATCCGGGATTAAAAAGCCATCCTCAGTACGAAACAGGAAAGAGTCAATCATCAGGATTTGGAGGAATGATCTCATTCGAAATCAGGGGAGGGGAGAAGGAGGCTGTACAGTTTCTGGAAAGCCTCAAATTATTCACCCTTGCGGAAAGCCTGGGGGGCGTGGAATCGCTGATTGAGCATCCCGCCCTGATGACCCATTCATCCATCACCGCGAAGGAGCGTGAGATGGCCGGCATCAAGGATTCATTGATCAGGGTTTCCATCGGTGTCGAGGACAAGGCAGATCTGATTGCGGATATGGAGCAGGCGTTCTCAAGGATTTGAGGAACTCTGTTGTATTTGCAGCATAAAGCTCAATGAATCGTCTCCCGAAATGCAATCTTCCAAAATTATCTTTACTTTTATGGGATCAAATAAATATTTAAAATGAAAAAAATACTTGTTGTTGCCTTGATGTTCCTGGTGATTTCCGGGTACGCAAAGAAAAAAGAATCATTGTTCAACGGAAAGGACCTGAATGGATGGACCATCTTTGTCAGTGACACAAAAATCAGTCCGCAGAATTTCTTCTATGTCATTGATGGTAAGATAGAAACTCCCGGAGTTCCGATGGGTTATCTCAGAACCAAGAAGGAATATTCAAACTATCACTTGCATGTTGAATGGTGTTACCCAGAAAAGGCAACCAACAGCGGCATATTTGTTCATACCAACGGACCTGATAAAATGTGGCCCCAGCATTATCAATGCCAGTTGAAGACTTTGTGCGCAGGCGATTTTATTGTCAATGCAGTGGATGAGAAGGCAACGTCAGGTGACAGCATTTATGTAGGTACCGAAAAAGTAAAACCAATTGCCGTCAAATTGCATCCAACCAACGAGAAAAAAGTTGGTGAATGGAACAGCTATGACATTGTCTGCAAGGGAAGCACTGTAGAGGTTTCAGTTAATGGATTGCTCCAGAATACGGCAAAGAATTGCTCGATGACCAAAGGCAGCATTGGCCTGCAGGCTGAAGGATCAAGGATTCAGTTCAGGAATATTTGGATTGAGAAAGTGAAATAAAATGCAGTAAAATCTGAAGAATAAACAAAATTGATCAAAATGACGCCCTTATAGGCTTGCAAAAAGATTCAAATTCTGATTGCCGGTTTGTAAGGGCGTTTTTTGATGTTTCAACCTAAGTAATAAACAAACAATCATGTCGTAATTTTTTCTTTGCGGGCTTTGAGCGACACAACTGGCAGAATTATTGAAACATGTGAACCAGAATCAGCAACATTTAATATTTCTTATAACTTAAGTTACGGGGAATAATAAATGTCTCATTTTCAATATATTACCCCTCTGAATCTCTCCCGGGAGATTTATGAGTTCCATTCTGGTCAGCTTCGGTGCTTTACTCCCTTTTTTTGTTGGAGTTGGGGGATGTTAAAGCAGAGAAAATTAATTATATCAAATTTTGTTCCTTTTACCTGACTTATCAGAAAATAACTCCATCCAATTATAGTTTTCAAAGCGAAGAAAAATCACTTAGATTTATAGGATCAACCAAACTGTCCTGTCTATGAATGCTATGCCTTTTGTGATCGGTGCACTGGCTGTTTTAGCCCTTGCTTACAGGTTCTATTTCAGTTATATATGTGCCAAAGTCCTGATGCTGGACGACGCGCACAATATGCCCTCCTTCCGGCTTTTTGACAAGCAAAACTACTATCCGATGCCGAAGTGGGTCTTGTTCGGGCATCATTTTGCCGCTATCGCGGGAGCCGGTCCGTTGGTTGGACCCGTGTTGGCTGCCCAGTTCGGTTTCATGCCGGGCTTTGTCTGGATGCTTGTCGGGTCTGTTTTGGCAGGCGCAGTTCATGATTTGGTGATTTTGACCGCATCTTCCCGTTATGACGGAAAATCGCTTGCTGAAATTGCGAGGAAAGAGATCAATCAATTCAGTGGGGGAGTAGCATCTGTCGCCGTTTTTATCATACTCATCGTGGCATTGGCCGGTTTGGGGGTTGTTGTGGTCAATGCTCTGGCTGAAAGCTCCTGGGGAACGTTTACTATCGCTGCCACCATCCCGATTGCTATTCTGATGGGGTTGTGGATGTTTGTTTTCAGAAAAGGAAAAACGGTTGAAGCTACTATCGTTGGCGTCATTTTGTTGTCTGCTGCCGTTGTGGGAGGAAAATACGTCCCGGGCTCGGCAATAGCTGACTGGTTTACCTACGACAAGCCGACCCTGACGATTCTTTTGGCATTGTACGGTTTGCTGGCCTCCGTGCTGCCTGTCTGGTTGCTTTTGTCACCCCGTGATTATCTGAGTTCTATTATGAAGCTAGGGGTCATCGCGATGCTGGCCATTGGCATCGTTGTCGTCGCGCCTACTATTAAAATGCCGAATTTTACGCCATTCATCCATGGTGGGGGACCAATAATTCCCGGCACCTTGTTCCCGTATCTCTTTATTACCATTGCCTGCGGGGCTATTTCAGGCTTTCATGCGCTGGTGAGTTCCGGGACCACTCCCAAGATGCTGATGAAGGAGTCTCACATCAAGGCTATCGCAGTCGGTTCGATGCTGGCAGAAGCGATGGTAAGCATCCTTGCGCTTATTGCAGCGACCAGTCTGTTCCCACTCGATTATTTTCAAATCAACGTGTCGCCTGAAAAATTTACCCAGATACTTCCGCAACTTCATTCACTTGGATTTACTGAAAGTAATCTGACTCAGCTTTCTGCGGAGGTAGGGGAGAAAATCGCCGGCCGGCCAGGTGGAGCAGTTTCACTGGCTGTTGGGATGGCCCAGATATTTTCCAGTATACCCGGACTTGCCGGACTGATGTCTTATTGGTATCACTTCGCGATCATGTTTGAGGCCTTGTTTATTCTGACTACCGTGGATGCAGGCACCCGAATAGCCAGATTTATTTTGCAGGAAGTACTCGGGAAAGTCTACAAACCTTTTGGAAGGACCAACTGGCTTCCCGGGAATTTGATAACAAGTTTCATTGTGGTCTTTTCCTGGGGCTATTTCATATACACCGGGAGTGTATCGACCATCTGGCCTATGTTTGGGGTTGCCAATCAATTGCTGGCGACGCTTGCACTGGCGATCGGGACTTCTTATCTCATCAACCGGGGAAAGATCAGGTACAGCTGGATCACAATTGTTCCAATGATTTTTGTGGGTGTTACTACCATTACGGGTGGGGTCATGAATCTGATGAATATTTACATTCCGCAGTTTTTGGCAGCCGGAACCAGTCTGCAGGGAGCTATTAATTCTGCCTTAACCATCGTTATTTTGGGCTGTGTCATGGTGATCATTGCCGTGGCCATACCAAAATGGTTCAAGGTTTGGAAATCCGGGATTGCACCATTCACCATGGGGAATCAGGAAAATGTTTAAAAGCAATAACACTTAGAGACTCTCTTCAAAGTACCTGGAAACCCTATTTGTTCCTTCATAATTCTCTGTGAAAGAATTTTAAAAACCACAAAGGGTACCCGAAACGGATACCCTTTGTATTTGATCATCATGGTAATTAATTGTCCTTTGTCAATTGTATTACGAAACCTGTGCGATCTTGGAGGCCACATATTTGCCAGCTTCCAGTTTTTTGCGCACTTCAGAGAATGCCTTGATGGTATATTCCACATCCTCGAGCGTGTGGGAGGATGTAGGTATCAGTCTTAATAAAAGTTGTCCCTTTGGAATAACCGGATAGATCACGATGGAACAGAAAATATTGTAGTTTTCCCTCAGATCCATGATCACATTGGTTCCTTCAGGAACACTTCCGGACAAGTAGACCGGTGTTACAGGAGAATTCGTCACACCGAGGTCGAAATTTTCCTCTTTTAATCCTTTTTGCAGCGCTTCAACGATAATCCACAGGTTTTCGCGAATCTGCGGTTGTGTTTTGATCAGTTCGAGTCTTTTCAACAAACCGATAACCATTGCGATAGGCAGTGATTTGGCGAAAGTCTGTGACCGCATGTTGTAACGGAGGAAATCGCAAACCTCTTCTTTGGCGGCAATAAATGCTCCGATTCCGGCCATTGACTTGGCAAAAGTTCCGAAATACATGTCTATTTGATCCTGAACACCAAAATGTTCTCCAACTCCGGCACCTGTAGCTCCCATGGTGCCGAAACCGTGCGCATCGTCTACCAGCAAACGGAAATTGAATTCACTTTTGAAAGCAGCAATCTGGTCAAGCAGTCCAAGGTCACCGGCCATTCCAAAGACGCCCTCCGTGATTACGAGAATGCCGCCGCCTGTTTTCTGAACCAAAGAGGTAGCGTGACCAAGTTGTTTGCGCAGACTGTCCATGTCGTTGTGCTGAAAAACAAATCTTTTGCCCATGTGTAAACGAACACCGTCCAAAATACAGGCGTGGGCTTCCGCATCATAGACAATCACGTCGTTACGACCGCAGATCGCATCAATGATGGAGATCATTCCCTGGTACCCATAATTAAGCAAAAATGCATCTTCTTTACTTTCAAAAGCAGCGAGTTGTTTTTCCAGTTCTTCGTGTTTGCTGGTTTGTCCTGACATCATTCGGGCACCCATTGGGTAGGCAAGGCCGTATTGGGCGGTTGCTTCAGCATCTGCCTGACGAACTTCCGGATGATTGGCCAATCCGCAATAATTGTTTAAACTCCAGTTAAGAACCTCTCTCCCACGAAATTTCATTCTTGGACCGATCTCTCCTTCTAACTTAGGAAAAGAAAAATAGCCATGAGCTTCTTTCTGGTACTGACCAAGGTTTCCTTTGTCAGTTTTAATTTTTTCAAATATATCCACGGTAATAAACTTTATGTAGTATTGCAAAATGTTTTTGAGAGCCTGCAAATCTAAATATTATTTTGGGTTTCAACAAGACAGAAAATCATCCTTTGGACAATTTGAATTGTTAATACTTTTGAACAGTTTTTAACCATACTGAAGCAACCAAAAGTGTTGATTCTTATTCTATAAATGGAGAAAAAACATATCTTTGCACCATGATTCGGAAAATGAGAACATATTTTGCAGTTGGCGTGTTGCTAATCGCCTCATCTTGTGGAGAGTATCAAAAAATAGTCAAGAGTACCGACTATGAATACAAACTCAAAAAGGCCCGCGAATATTACGACAACAAAGATTATAGTAAATCTACACAGCTTTATTCTGAGCTTGTAAATATCTATCGTGGTACCAATCGTGCAGATCAGGTTTATTATTATCTGGCGAAAAGTAACTACGGACAACGCGATTACCTGATGGGAGGTCATTATTTCCGTCAGTTGATCAAAGAGTATCCGCACAGTACTTTTTCGGAAGAATCCCAGTACATGATTGGATTTTGTTATTATCTCGATTCACCAACTCCGCGGCTTGACCAAAAAACCACTCAGGATGCCATCGATGCACTTCAGCTTTTTATGAATATCTACCCTTCGAGCAACAAAGTGGCAGATGCCAATAAACTGATTGATGAGTTGCGGGAAAAATTGGTGCTTAAATCCTACCTGAACGGAAAATTGTATTATGATTTGGGTGATTATCGGGCATCCGTTATATCGCTGACCAACAGCTTAAAGGAATATCCTGACTCTAAGTATCGCGAGGAGTTGATGTTTTACCTATTGAAATCCAAATACCTTTTGGGAGAAAATAGTATAGACGAGAAAAAACGTGACAGGCTCAATGCTGAGTTGGATGAATATTACACTTTTGTGGATGAGTTTCCAAACAGTAAATTCCGCAAGGAAGCAGACAGATTCTTCGCCAGCACAAAAAAGATGATGAATCTGAATATCGACGACGTTAAAAAGGAAGAAGTTAAAAAAGAAGAAGTTAAGAAATAGAAATAGTTATGGATTACAGAAAAGTGAAAGCAGCTTCAACGACAGTTCCGCGCAATTTGAGCGAATTGGATGCAACAACCGACAACATTTACGAATCATTGATGGTGATTGCCAAACGTGCCAATCAGATTAATGCAGAAGTGAAAGAGGAACTCAATCAAAAACTGCAGGAATTTGCCTCCTATTCCGATAACCTGGAGGAAGTCTTCGAAAACCGCGAGCAGATTGAGATCTCCAGATATTATGAAAGACTTTCAAAACCTGTTCTGATCGCTTACGAAGAGTTCAAGGATGGTTTGATTTATTACCGCAATCCTGCCAAGGAGAAAAAATAGTATTGAGCTTGAAATAATTCACTTCACATGCCGCTTCAAGGGAAAAAAATTGTTCTCTCTGTAACTGGCAGCATTGCTGCTTATAAGGCGGTATACCTTCTTAGAGGTTTGGTGAAGGCCGGAGCCGAGGTTCAGGTTTTGATGACAGAGGCGGCCAAAGAATTTGTTACCCCGCTAACATTTTCCTCCCTTTCGGGGAAACCTGTATTGAGCGATTTCTTTTCCAAAGAAAGCGGCTCCTGGAATAGCCATGTGGATCTGGGCCAATGGGCCGACCTGTTTTTAGTCGCTCCTGCAACCGCTGCAACAATTGGTAAGATGGCCTGCGGAATTTGTGACAACCTGGTAACTACTACTTTTATGTCTGTAAAATGTCCTGCGATGGTAGCTCCTGCCATGGATCTGGACATGTTCGCTCATTCAGCGATGCAGAATAACCTCAATACCATTAGGAAATTTGGTGTTGTAGTGATCGAACCTGCCACAGGCGACCTGGCAAGTGGTCTGGTGGGAAAAGGTAGGATGGAAGAACCTGAAGCGATCCTGAAGATGATTGAAGATTTCTTCACTGAAAAAAAAAACTCCTGAATAAGACTTATCTCATTACTGCCGGTCCAACCCATGAAAGGATTGACCCGGTCCGTTTTATCGGTAATTATTCGACCGGTAAAATGGGGTTTGCCATCGCTGAACAACTGGCATCCCGCGGAGTCCGCGTAATTTTGATCTGCGGGCCGGTGGAACTGACGACCCAACATCCCTTGATCCATCGTATTGATGTGATCTCAGCCGATGAAATGTATGATGCGTGTATGCAGCATTTTCCACAATGCCAAGGTGCCGTTATGACCGCTGCCGTATCTGATTATTCCCCGGTCTTAACTTCCGGAGAAAAAATCAAACGGACTGAAGGAAACCTGCTCCTCGAACTCAGACCTAACAGGGATATTGCTGCCGAATTTGGCCGGATCAAACGTGCAGACCAGCTTCTGGTTGGATTTGCTTTGGAGACTGAGAATGAAATGGATAACGCTCTTTCTAAATTGAAAAGGAAAAATCTGGATCTGATCGTGCTGAACTCAATGAAAGATGCCGGAGCGGGTTTTGGTCATGATACCAACAAAATAACCATTCTTACCAGGGATGGCGAAATTTATCCTTACGAATTAAAATCCAAAATTGAGGTGGCTGCAGATATTGTTCAACTTATCCTCAAAATGGAACTGCCTGACCGAGTCTGAATTGTTCGAATGAACTGTATATCAGACTGATTGTCAAACAAGAAAAACAATTTTTACCTTTTACCGGGATATTTGCCTTTGACAAGCATCGCAATTTGAATAGATTGTCTATTTTTAGAAAACAATATTTGGCACATGCGAATTACCTTTTTATTCCTATTTCTTTTCAGTTTTCTGGCTCAGTTGTCAGGACAGGAGTTGCAATGCAGTGTCAGTGTATCCAGTTCCAGAATTGAAGGAACCTACAAGGAGGTATTCAATACGATGCGGAATGACATTTCTGAATTCATGAACAACAGAAAATGGACGGATCATCAGTTTGCCGTCGATGAGCGCATTATTTGCACCATATTCATCCAGATTACAGATCAAATCGGAGCGGACGAGTTCAAGGGTACCATACAGGTGCAGCTCAACAGGCCGATTTTTAATTCCTCCTACCAGTCACCTGTCCTCAATATCAAGGACAATGATTTTGATGTACGTTACGTCGAATTTCAGCCCCTGGATTTCAGCGAGACTTCCAACACCAATGCTTTGACCAATATACTGGCCTATTACGCCTATATCATCCTGGGATTTGATTACGACACCTATTCTCCACAGGGAGGTACTCCTTTCTTTCTCAAAGCCAGAAATATTGTCAATCAATCGCAGAATGCCCACGAAAAAGGCTGGCGGGCATTTGAGGGCAACTTCAACAGGTTCTGGTTGATCGATAACCTGTACAACAAGGCATACAGCCCATTTCGGGATTTGATGTACCGGTATCACCGTCTTGGACTGGATGTGATGTCTGAAAAACCGGATATTGGCCGAAGTGAAATTGCCGATGCCATGAAAAATATTCAACGGGTTTACCGTTCTCGCCCTGACACATATATCAACCGGATTTTCTTTGATGCGAAGTCTGATGAGATTGTCAATCTGTTTTCCACCGGTAGTACAGATGAGCGAAGCAGGGTCATGTCAGTTTTATCCGAGTGTGATCCTTCGAATTCGGGGAAATATGAAAAGATCATGCAAACAAAAGTATTTTGAACCCGGGTTCGTGGGTTCTATAACTGTGAATGACCAGGAAAATTGAAATTTAGGGTGCTGAGATTCGCAACTTGTACCTAATTACCAGCTACAAATTCAATTGTTTAATTCAGACAAGGATTCATGTTAAGACGCTTACAGATCAGAAATTATGCATTGATTCGGGAACTGGATGTGGAATTCACTTCCGGATTGACGATCATTACCGGTGAAACCGGTGCTGGTAAATCGATTCTGATCGGTGCACTTTCCCTGATATTAGGCCAGAGAGCTGATTCCGGTGTCCTGAAGGACAAGGAAAGCAAATGCGTCGTCGAAGGAGTCTTCGAAGTGGAAGGATATGGTCTGGAGTCACTTTTCGCAGAGAATGACCTGGATTATGACACTCAGGCAATTTTCAGAAGGGAAATCGCACCAAATGGTAAATCCCGCGCTTTTGTCAATGATACTCCGGTCAATTTGAAAACGCTGGAGGATTTGGGTATTCGCCTGATTGACATTCATTCCCAGCACCAGAGTCTCGAATTGGGCAATCGAATGTTCCAATTAATGGTGCTCGATAATTATGCAGGAAATAAACCTGTTTTGATTGATTATCAGACAAAATTCAAGTACTATAAAAACCTTCTTTCTTCCTTGCTAAAAGCCGAAGAACAGGCTTTGCTGCTGCGCCAGGAGTTGGACTATTTCCAGTTCCAGTTGGATCAGTTATCCAAAGCCAACCTGCAGATCGGAGAGCAAGCGAATCTCGAGCATGAACTTTCCGTGCTAACCCATGCGGAGGAGATCAAATCCGCACTTCTGTCGGTTGCCGGCTTACTTGGCGGAGAAGAGGGGAATACACTCGCACGGACTAAGGAGTCTATGAATGGACTTACCCGGATTCTTAAATTCTATCCGGAGGCATCACCACTTGTTGAACGGCTGAATAGCATCTACTTGGAAATAAGTGATATCTATTCGGAGGCTGAATATTCATCCGAAAAAATGGAGGTGGATCCTGCCCGGATTGTGCATTTGAACGAACGTTTGGATCTGATTTATTCTCTTCAACAAAAACACCATGTTGCCGATGAAGAGGAATTAATCGCGTTGCGTGATGATTTTGAAGTGAAAGTGAACAGTGTGTATTCGAACGACGATGCTGTTTCTGCTTTGCGTTTGGCCGTCAAGGAAAAGGAAGAGGAACTGTTGAAACTGGCAAATCTGTTATCACATGAGCGGATGGCTGCCACCAAGCCCATCGGTCAGAAAGTGGAAGAGCAGCTGATACAACTTGGAATGCCCAATTCGAGGTTTAAAGCTGAAGTTAAATCCGGTCTTGCATTGTCACCTTTTGGACGAGACGAGGTAAATTTCTTGTTTACTGCCAATAAGAATGGAGAATTAAGCGAGATTTCAAAAGTGGCATCGGGAGGTGAACTCTCCAGATTGATGCTCTCCATCAAGGCGCTGATTTCAAAATCCAAGGCATTGCCAACCATTCTCTTTGATGAGATTGATTCTGGTATTTCGGGTGAAACTGCCGATAAGATGGGCAATATCCTCAAGGAAATTTCGCATGATATGCAAGTCATCAATATCACCCATTTACCCCAGATTGCCGCGAAAGGAGATCAGCATTATCTTGTCTACAAGGAAGATACCGAAAAGGAAACCCTTACACGTTTGAAACTGCTTGATTCGGGTGATCGAATTTCGGAATTGGCCAAGATGCTCAGCGGAGAAATTATTACGGATGCGGCCAGGCTGAATGCGACTGAACTCCTGAAATAGCGTGACTTTAGCATTAATAATGCTATTATGCCGGAACTGAGTTCGTAATTTTTTGTTATTCCGGCTTTAATAATTCCAATTTAGGGTCATTCCGGTTGAATATGAAACTGAAATTCGTTTTTATCGTACTATTCCAAATAGTTGAATCGGGTGAAAATATATGAATTTCGAATCAGTTACAGTTTTATTTTCTATAAAGTATTGTATCATAGCGACTTTAATCATGTTAGTCACTTTTGTTCACTTTAGGCAATTTTCCCAAAAAATGGCCATCCTGAAGAAATACCAATTTATTTAATATTATTATCATGTCTTACAACCTGTTAAAAGGAAAAAGAGGAATTATTTTTGGTGCGTTGAATGAACATTCCATCGCATGGAAAGTAGCCGAAAGAGCTTACGAAGAGGGTGCAATTTTTACCCTGACCAACGTACCCATTGCTTTGCGAATGGGTGACACACAACTACTTGCTGAGAAATGCAAAACAGAAGTAATAGCAGCTGATGCTGTCAATGTGAAGGATCTCGAAAACCTGATAAGCCGGTCAATGGAAGTTCTCGGTGGAAAACTTGACTTTATTCTCCATTCAATCGGAATGTCGCCCAATGTACGCAAAGGCAAACACTACAGCGAACTTGATTACGATTTACTGGCTAAAACCCTTGATGTTTCTGCCATTTCGTTCCACAAGGTTCTTCAGGTTGCCAGGAAACTCGATGCTCTGAATCCATGGTCTTCTGTTCTTGCACTTTCGTACGTTGCTTCACAGCGGACTTTTTACGGGTACAACGACATGGCTGATGCCAAATCTCTGCTGGAATCAATTGCGCGTAGTTTTGGATATATCTATGGTCGTGAAAGGAATGTGAGGATCAATACCATTTCACAGTCTCCAACACCTACGACTGCCGGGAATGGCATCAAAATGTTTGACAGTCTTCTGGATTTTTCAGAAAGAATGTCTCCGCTTGGTAATGCCACTGCCGACGAATGCGCCGATTATTGCATCGTCATGTTCTCGGATCTGACCAAGAAGGTTACCATGCAAAATCTATTCCATGATGGCGGATTTTCATCCATGGGGATGAGTCTTCGCGCAATGGAGCAATACAATCGGGGTAATTGTGATGAGGAAGTAGATCCGAACCATATCTACGATTAAGGCAAAAGGGAAAAGGCTAAAGGCAAAAGGCAAAAGAAAAGAACGCTTTTATGGAAATTAGAGTTGATGCATGATAATCATTATGTA
>JBAXUL010000100.1:0-14031 GCA_037129695.1 Prolixibacteraceae bacterium | reverse complement strand
TTTCATTTGTTTATTATTTGCTTTTTAATGGCCAAATGGAATCGGAGATCGGCGAAGCCAATAGCATAATTATTTTCGGTTAGTGTGAATAAATTCTCATGGGTATTTCAGAAATAAGCGATCTATAAAATCTGTTTCCAGCCATTCATTTCAGCACTTTCAAAAATAGCTTCAATCACTTTCATATTATTTACCGCATCTGTCAGACTTGTTGGGGCTGGACCGTCTTCAAGTATAGCCTGAGCAAATTGTTCTGCCTGCAGTTGGTACTGGTCAACGGCATCGATGACAATTTCTTCGGAACCGGTTTTTGTACGTATCCAAACTCGGCTTGAGGCATCTTTCGGGGCATTCACCGGAATCTCAATCTCGATATGTCCGTTGGTACCAAGAATGTTCACTCTTTGGTAGGGCATCAACTGGGTTGAGCAGGTGAAGGCCGAGATTTTACCCCCACCAAAATCCAGCAATGCAGAAGTCAGCCGATCGGTTTTCATGACCGGATCACGGTCGATGCAGGACACTACCCGTGTTGGCTCACTGTCAAACAGGAAACGGGGAAATGAAACGCAGTAGCAACCAATGTCCATGAGCGCACCTCCGGCCACCCCGATGTTATTTCGGATGTTATTCGGATCGATATTAAAATAGGAAAAAAAAGACTGAACCGCTTTAATTTCGCCAATCACGCCATCTGCAATTTTGGATTTCACCGTAAGCCATTGCGGGTGAAAACGGTACATGAACGCCTCCATCACCTTCAGTTGAGGATACTTCTGAGACTCTCGCTGCAATTTCAAAGCTTCGGCTGAGGAAATACCGATTGGCTTTTCGCACAACACATGCTTGCCGGCCTGCAGGGCTTTGATGGTCCATTCGACATGCAGGTTGTTGGGAAGTGGATTGTAAATTGCGTCAATAGTCGGGTCGTTCAGCAATTCTTCGTAGGAGCCATAAGCCTTGCCAATATTTAAAAGTTTGGCTGTATTTTCGGCTTGTTCCAAATTTCTGGAGGCAATAGCTACAACGCTGCAATTAAGCGCTTTTTGTATCCCCGGAATTACTTTTTCCCGACCAATCTTTGCTGTACTGAGCACTCCCCATTTGACACTATTATTCACTCGTAAATAGATTAGTTAAATTATTGAATATCAGCAAGTACTCATGGAACTCGCCAATACTCATTCTCTTGTACGAGAAGCAATTCTCATGGCTCGTTTCATCTTTCAATCTCTTTTCTGCTGATCTTGTAACACATCCTCTGCAATATTGACTTAGTTCCGAATGAACCGGCCAACTTTCAGGCAAGCTAATGATTTTTCCGGAAGAAGAAAAAGGCATAGTTCGAATTCGCTAAAGTCATCATCCTGCAGCTTGGGAAATGTCTTAAAATCAGTCAATTAAATAGCGCGTAAAAAATCGTTTAATGAAATGCTTTTGCCTGCTTCATCTTTTCCAAATCAAACAAATAGATGCCGCAGCCAACTCCTGCATCAGAATTGGCATGAGCGGCCTGAAAAGCGAACATTTTGCCATCGTCGCTGACAACTGGATTAGATGCCTTGTACCCCTCCAAATCATTGAAAAAGGTCAAGCGCTCCAAGTCCTTACCCGTGCCATCGAGTTTCAGTTTGTAAATATCAATTTGTTTCATGCCTTTCAGGCAGTGATAGTCGCTTTCAATGAGCGTATACTTACCATCAGGGAAAATACCTTCAGGTTCGGAGTATTGATCAGGTGACCTGGAATAATTATGTATTTCGGCTGTTTCGAGATGATAAATCATCACTTCGCTGGTAAATAGACCAGCTTCAGTTTTGCCATACTGGGTCCAGGTAAATGACTTTTCTTCCGGACGAATGAAATTTTGAGGTTCAAGAATTCCTTCGTATTTAATGCCATCCACTACCACGGAGTCGTTGCTGATGACGAGTTTTTTTTCTGAAATGACAGGTATCCCATTTTGGTACCTAATGATTCCTGAATAGATTACCTTTTGGTCGGGCGTCCATACAATTTTCAGGTCGGTTCTGGATATGGCAGGGCCTTCATCGATTCTTTCATCAATTTTCAGCGGCAAATCACTTCCCTTCTTAAGTATTTGAATGTAAAGTTGATGTCTTTCCGGACCACACGTAAACAATAAATCTTCGTTGGCCAGAACATAAACCCGGTAATAACCATCTCCTTTGGGTCGAAAATCTGCACGTGTAATCCGGGTTGTTTTTTGAGATGCCACATCTACCTTCCAAACATCACCTCGGATTTGTCAACAAAGTAGACTGTTTTTCCGTCGTGCGACCATTCAGACCGCTCTCCGAAGGAGGTCAGGGGAGTGATATATTCAGGTAATTTTTCGGCCGGGAAACAACTTGAAACTTTTTGTTTAGCTGCATTCTCACAAGCGCTTAACCCAATCAAAATTGGGATCATCGTGATGCCGATCAGAAATTTTATATTCATAGTTGGTTATATTTATGTTTGGATTTCCTATCAAAATTAAAAAGTAAATCGAATTGAAATTGATCTCTTCAAAATTGGTTTCATTTTCGATGATCTGAATCGGATCTTTCCAATTTGGATTGGCTTGTTCAACAGTCCACTCAGCACAGGAGTTTAACGGAAACTTGTCAGGTGATGAGATGGCTTCTCTGGATAAACCTGTTTCCGCAGCCTACGAACGGAAACTGAAACATGCCTATTATGCTTCTGTTAGTTATGTGGATGCCCAGGTTGGGAAAGTGCTGGATGAATTAAACAGACTTGGACTGGCTGAAAATACCATCGTGGTGGTGTGGGGTGATAACGGATGGCACCTGGGTGATCAGCGGATCTGGGGAAAACATACCATATTTGAAAGAGCACTGAAAACGCCTCTTATCATTAAATTACCAGGAAAGTCCCAAAAAAATGGACATGTTGATCAAGTCGTTAGTTCAATTGACATCTATCCAACCTTAATGGACCTTTGCGGAGTCGAAATGCCCTTGAAAACAGATGGAAGAAGCCTTGTCAGGTTAATCAAAAAACCAGGTCTTCATCATTGGGAGGGGGCTTCCTATGGTTATTTTATGAACGGTATATCCTTACGGACAGATAGATACAGACTGTCAAAATTCTTCAGGAAGGAAGAACCGGTTCTTGAATTGTATGATCACAAGAACGATCCATTTGAGAACAATAATATTGCCGGAGAGCGAAAAGATGTAGTGAAAAGCTTGATGCCTTTATTGGAGAAAGGTAATACCGGACTTTTTGGGAAATGACATCCTGTTTTACTAATGGCGATTTTTGATTTGGGTCATTTTTTATAACCTATTCCGTTTATCTGCAACCAGTGAAACTCTGAAATTCAATGGATAACTTGCTAAATATCAATATGGTGAATGGCAGTTACCAGTCAGGTTCGGCTTCTTTATCAAATAGTTATAAAGCTTTCTTCTGGTGCTTTCTTTTGCGACAATAAGATGCCAATATATAGTTGATTATTGAGGTTATGAGCGGAAAATATCTGCAATTAAGCTCGTTTCTGTTTGAATCCAAAGGCAGCGATTAAACAATCTCTTAAGTTTTTGAAGATGTGTGTTCAAAATATCAGGAGTTAGGACAGATAATCATGACAAATTCATATATATAAATATCTTTGTAAGAACCGACTTGTGAAAAAATGGATACTGAGAGCAATTATCAGAACAGATTAATTGTGGCGGAGCTACGGGACGGATCAAAGGAAGCCTTTCAAACTTTGTTTGGGATATACGCTCCAAAGATCTATGCCTTTGTTTTGTCGTATCTCAAAAATATTGAAGATGCCGAAGAGATTCTACAGGAAATCTTCCTGAGATTGTGGGAAAAAAGGGCAACACTTGATGATTCAAAAAACATTAAATCACTGCTTTTTAAAATTGGCATCAATCTGATCTATGATTTCCTGAAAAGAAAAAATATTCAGCAGGCCTATCTGGCTTTTTCGGTGCAAAACGATCGTACAGATGCTGATTCAACCCTGGATGAAGTCATCTATAATGATATGGTGATGAATTTAAATCAATTGGTTGGAAGTATGCCTTCCCAGAGACAACGCATTTTCAGGCTTAGTAGGGAAGATGGTTTATCCAACGAAGAAATTGCGCGCGAACTACACTTATCCAAAAGAACAGTAGAAAACCAAATGTACCGGGCGGTATCCTATTTGAAAAAGAGAATTGGACTGAGCTCCCTGCCTGCATTGCTCTTCTTTGTCCTGCACTGCAATTAGCAGCTGATTATTCTTCGCATTCAAATCGGTTTCTTGTAGTTTCGCCGACCTCTTTTTGTAAAAAACCATCCTTCAGTGAGTAAATAGAACGAGGTAATCGTATTACCACATATAAACCAATAAAATGTCACAGTCTATCCAGGATATCATTCAGAAAGGGAGATCAGAAAGTGCTGATCCTATTCAAAGGAAAGCGTTTTTGTCTCTTTTCAATCAGCCGGATCATGAATTTGAATTAAAGAAATATCTTTTGGAGGATTTAAGTCAATCCCCGGACGATATTGCAGTCAAATCTAAAATAGATGAACTGTTTGAGAACTTTTGGCACAAAAGATCCAGGGAGAATTATCAGGTGTCGAAAAATCGTCAATTTTTCATTCAATTATCAAAATGGGCAGCCATTCTTGTCGTTGGATTATTCCTTGGTTATTGGATACATTTCGGCAAAAAGAGTTCACAGCCTGTATATTATACCTCCATTGCACCCAAGGGATCTATATCCGAAGTGATTTTGCCTGAGGGTACACAAATAAGTCTGAATTCAGGGTCTACCTTAAGATATTCAACAGATGAATCGGAAGGGTTGCGTGAAATATTTTTAACGGGAGAGGCATGGTTCCATGTTTCCAAAATGAAGGCCCGGCCTTTCCTGGTCCACACACCCTTTTATAACGTGAAAGTAACCGGAACTACCTTTAATGTAAAGGCCTATCCGGAAGACAATGAGATTACTACAACCCTGGTAGAGGGTAGTGTGGAGGTAGGTTCATCCGAAAATTTAATACTTAAAAGCACAATAAGCTTAAAAGAAAATCAACAGTTAATTTACAACAAAGAGTTAAATACCACCAGTGTCAGTGAGGTGAATACAAAGTTATTTACCTCCTGGAAAAGGAATAAACTGGTATTCATTAATATGCAACTCAAGGATCTGAAGATATTGCTGGAACGAAAATATGGCGTGAACATCAAGATTATCGACCAGAGTATCATGGATTATCACTACGACGGAACCATTAAAAACGAAACAGTACTGGAGGTACTCGAAATACTTAAACGCTCTTTGCCTATTGAATTTAAGATCGAAGACCAAAACATTATTATACAAAAGAAGAGGAGGAATATATGAGCTAATCAACTGAAAGCAAAAGCCGGAGATGCTGTAACATCACCGGCCCCATGTAGCTAATAAAATGGTGCTGTAACACCAATTAAATTATTAATCAAACACGTACAAATTTATGAAAAAAAAACAAGATGCTTCTTATTCAGGAAGATTTAAGGGGCATAATCTTATTTTAAAGATGAAACTGACTATTTTGATTTTGATGGGTTGTCTGATGCAGGTTTCTGCAACAGTGTACTCTCAGGCGACCAAATTTACTTTCAAGGTAGAAGCCAGGCAGGTTAATGATGTACTAAAGGAGATTGAAGAGAAAAGCGACTTCAGGTTCTTTTACCAGCGGGAACAGGTTGATGTTACCAGAAAAGTCGATTTGCAAGTTTCTGATCAAAGTGTGGAAGCTATCCTGGGTGAGCTATTCAGGGATCAAAATGTGATTTATAATGTTCTTCCGAACAATTTGATCGTACTTACACCCAAGACAGACAATAGTACGGCCATTGGTATTCAGAATGAGAAAAAAGTATCGGGCAAAGTCACCGATGCTACCGGAGGTTCATTACCCGGTGTCTCAGTAAGTCTGAAGGGAACCACGATTGGAACCATCACCAATGCGGACGGCAAATACGCTCTTTCCAATACGCCGGAAAATGGAACTCTGGTTTTTTCATTTGTGGGATATGACAGGGTTGAAAAGGTCATTAACAACCTTTTGGTTGTTAATATTGTGATGAAGGAAACTGTTGAAGAACTCAGCGAAGTCGTGATTACCGCACTGGGTATTAAAAAAGAAGCCAAAAGCCTTGGCTACTCTACTGCTACTGTATCTGCTGAGCAGGCAACAGTTAATCGCACCTCTAATTTCATGAATGCATTGGAAGGGAAAATGTCAGGTGTAAATATTACTGCATTGGGATCAGGTTCGGCAGGAACAAGCAAAATACGTATTCGCGGACAATCGTCTTTCGGAGGAAACAATTCCCCGCTGATTGTCGTCAATGGCGTGCCTATCGATAACACCAACTTCGGTGCCAGAGGAGATGTATCTGACAGAGGGAGCAATCGCACATCAGACAGTGGCGACGGTCTCAGCAGTATTGATCCGGATAATATTGAATCCATGACCGTCCTGAAAGGGGCCGTGGCTTCTGCACTGTATGGTTCCCGTGCCAAAGACGGAGTGATTATGATCACAACCAAAAACAGAGCGAAAGGTTCGGGTATCGGTATTGAATTCAACTCCAACTACACCAATGACACTCCGCTTGATTTTACTGATTACCAATATGAATATGGTCAGGGTGAAAATGGTGTCCGTCCTAAAACGGCCTATCCGACGTCCGGTCAATGGAGTTTCGGGGAAAAATTTGCACCAGGCATGACTCAAATTTTGTTTGATGGAGTGGAAGTCCCCTACACACCCCAACCCAATCAAATATCACAGTATTATCGCAAAGGAAGTAATCTGACAAATACCATTTCAATTTCATCGGGCGGTGAATTTGGAGGTGTTAATATCTCTTTTTCGAATATGAAATCACAAGCCATCCTGCCGGGATCCGACTACGACCGAAAAAACGTGAATATTGGGTTTACGCAAGTCATGGCCAAGAAACTGACCATCTCCGGGAATATGAGTTATTCCAATGAAAATCGTAATAACCCTCCCAACATCGGAGAGCAGGATTACAGTCCAGTAGTCATATTCAACATGGCCAACTCAATGCCAATGGACTTGCTGAAGAAATATGCCACAGACGGCAATGGAGATGAATTTTTATGGTCCAGATTCACCAACCGCACAAATCCTTATTTTGCATTAACGCGTTTTGAGCACATTTTAAGAGATCGGATATTCGGTAACGTCACAGCACGTTATGATATTACAAAATGGTTGTATTTACAGGGGCGCTTAGGTCAGGACTATTATACGCGCTCACAGGATTATAATCTGCCCACCGGCAGCCAAAGACAAACACCGGCTCCAACCGGTTTTGTGAATGGTCAGTATGTTCAGGATGTTCGGCGATTCAGGGAAATAAATAATGATGTTCTAATTGGAGCGAAACATACCATCAAAGATTTTAACATTGATGTTACCCTGGGCGGCAACCAGATGTACCGTAAGCTTGACCGGAATAATGTTCTCGTACAGGATTTTTATTCAAGAGGACTTTATACCTTAGGCAATGGAAGGCAGCTCAGCCCAATATATGATATTTCAGAAAGACAGGTAAATTCGGTGTATGGTGCAGCTGAAATATCCTACAAGGGCTATCTGTATTTCAATGGGACCTTGAGAAATGACTGGTTTTCTACTTTGTCAAAAGAAAACAGAAGCATCTTATATCCATCCATCACCTCCAGTCTTGTCTTTTCGGAATTATTTAAAAGCAGCATGCCCGAATGGCTTACATTCGGAAAAATCAGGGCTGCTTATGCTGAAGTAGGAAGTGATACGGATGTTGCCCCTTATTCAAGCAATCTTTTCTATGCAATCAATCCATCTCAATTTCCGAATCCTTCAGGAACCGGACAGCCACTGGCCGCAATAAATGCATCGACAGTTCCAAATCCGAATCTGCGTCCCATGCGTGTTGTTGAAAAGGAAGTTGGATTAGAGCTTAAATTGTTTAAAAACCGACTTTCCATGGAGGTGAGTTATTACAATAAGCTATCCTCTGATCAAATTCTGCAGGCACAAACTTCGGATGCATCAGGATATAGTGCACAATTGATTAATGTTGGCAAAAGCATAAACAAAGGTTTGGAGATGATGGTGAATGCGTCCCCGATTTCGAGAAAGAATCTGATCTGGAATATTAATATCAATGCAGCCTATAATGTTTCAAAGGTTTTAAGTTTGGGAGCAGGCGTGAGTGATACCATGATAACAGTCGGAACAGGAGATTACAGTGGAGAACTCAGACAAGTAGTCGGTAAACCCATTGGTCAATTATTTGGATATGGATATTTAAGGGATGCCAAGGGGAATCAGATTTTTGATGCCGGAAATGGTCGTCCGCTAAGAACTGCCAATCAAATTGATTTTGGTAGTGCCGTCCCTGTATGGACTGGCGGGATTAATAATTCCGTCACCTACAAAGGGATCAATCTCTCAGTGGCCATTGATTTTAAGTTGGGAAACAAGATGATTTCCGGAACCAATTTCAATGCCTGGCGTCATGGATTGGCCAAAGAAACCCTGGTAGGTAGAGATCTGGGATATGTGGTCGGAAAAGGTGTTAATCTGGACGGGAAGGTAAATGCAACCCAATCTGGAGTGCAGGCCTATTATGAAACAGTCCGAAGCCAGAATATTGCGGAGGAATTTGTTTACAATGCCGGATTATGGCAATTAAGACAAATAAGCCTGGGCTATGATTTCACCAAATATGTTCGGGTTGTGAAATTCATTAAAGGACTTAAGTTGAGTGCCGTAGGGAACAATGTGGCTGTATTGAAAAAATGGGTCCCCAATATTCATCCTGAGCAATTCGGATTTCCATCAGACAACCTGATTGGACTGGAATCAACCGGATTACCTATCACAAGAAGTATTGGTTTTAACATCAATATTAAATTTTAGATGTCTATTTTCTTCCACATTTTTAAATTCAGGATAAACGACAAAACGAAACGTCCTTAACGAATCTCTTACAAGAGGATGATTATAGGAAGTTTAATTTGGCTAATAAAAAAATAAAATCATATGAAAAAGATTAATAAATGTTTTTATAGTTTGTTTCTGCTGTTGTTCTTATTCACCTCGTGTGACAAAGGCTTTGACGAAATGAACATCAATCCTATAGCGCTTACCTCGGTGGATCCGACTTTCCAGCTTAACAACGCCATCGTTGGAAGTGCTTTCACTTATGGAAACTTAAGTTACGAAGTGACTATTGTGAAACAGATGATAACCCCATTCAGTGGTCAGGGATCTGCCGCCAATTTTAATCAGGACAACCGCTCTGTTGCTGCTGCCAACTGGACCAAGTACTATAGAAATGGAATCAGGGAATTGGTTGATGTCATTCAAAAGACTAAAGACGTTCCTGCTTATTCGAATCTGTATCAAACAGCCAGAATCTGGCGAGCCTACAATTTTATGTTACTTACGGATACTTATGGCGATATCCCATATAGTCAGGCTGGGCTGGGTTATCTCGACGGAATGGTAAAACCGGCATATGATAGTCAGGAGGCAGTTTACACGGATATTCTGAAGGAACTCGAAACAGCTACTGCAGCATTAGATGCTTCCAAGACTAAAGTTTCAAGGGAGATTCTCTACGGAGGTGACATTGTCAAATGGAAACGTTTGGGTTATTCTCTTTTGCTGAGAGGAGCGATGAGACTTTCAAAAGTGAAACCAGCTATTGCCTCAGCATATGTCGCCAAAGCAATTGCAGGTGGAGTCATGCAATCAAATGATGACAATGCCATTGTTACCCACAATTCAAATTTTGCAAATGATGTTGGTAATCAACTGAATGGAGGTCAGTCGGCATTTTATTACCTCGCAGAGGATTTCGTAAGTTACTTGCAATCCAACAATGATCCAAGGTTAGCCTCTATTGCTGTCAGATACAATGGTGCGTTAAGTGGAGCCAATCAAATTGAATCCAAAGCAAATCGTACGGCAGCGGTTCAGATAGGCATGCCATTGGGTTATGACAATACAACAATAACAGCCATTTTGAAAGCAAAGGGGGTTGCCAGTTTGTGGGATTTCAGCCAACTGGATAGAACCAGAATGGCGAATCCAATGGCTCCTGATTTTATCGTCACTTATTCTCAGACATCGTTGCTTTTGGCCGAAGCAGTCGTCAGAACCTGGGCAACAGGTAATGCATCCACATTTTACGCGAATGGAATCAGGGCAAATATGAAACAATATGCAAATTATGGCACAAGCACAGCCATCGCCGATGCTAACATTGATGCCTTCATTGCCACTCATCCATTGGATCTGTCTTTGGCATTGGAACAGATCAACACACAATACTGGGTTACTTCATTTTTAAATGGGCCAGAAGCTTTTGCCAATTTCCGCAGAAGTAATTATCCTGTTCTAACGCCCAATTTGTATCCCGGGAAAGATCTGAAGACAGAATCTTTTATCAGGAGAATCACCTATCCGGACACCGAACGTAGTGTCAACAGTGAAAATCTATTAAAAGCCATTGCAAGACAAGGCGCTGATATTCTTGATACGAGAATTTGGTGGGATGTTAAGTGAGAATGAAATAAAAAACAGATTTCTATGAGTTTACTTGCATTTTTTTCAGATCCTATCTTTATCATATTGGTAGGTGTAGGCATCGTGGTAGGGGGAATTATCGGGTTAAAATTGCATCCGTTTTTAGCCCTGCTGATGGGAGCTTTTGTCGTGGCAATCATAACTCCGGGATCTGCAATTGAACATTTCGCACTGGCAAAGGGGTCGACACCTGCTGCTGCTCTGGAAATGTCGACCAGAAATGTTGGAGAGCGGATCGCACTCTCATTTGGTGAAACCTGCAGCAAGCTGGGCATCCTCATTGCCATGGCTGCCATCATCGGGAAATGTCTGCTTGAAAGTGGGGCGGCCGAAAGAATTGTACGTTCCATGCTGAATGTGACCGGTCTGAAAAAGGCTCCGATCGCTCTTCTGGCAAGTAGCTTTTTTATCGGTATCCCGGTCTTCTTTGATGCAGTCATTTTCCTGATGATGCCATTGGCCAAGGCACTTTCCATTCGTACAGGCAAAGATTATTTACTCATGGTCCTCGTGATTCTGGCGGGGTCTGTCATGGCCAATTCATTGGTTCCACCCGCCCCGGGACCGCTGTTTTTAGCCGGAGCCATGAACATTCCCATCGGGATGATGATCATTGCAGGTACCTTACTGGGATTGATCACCATCACTTCAGGTTATTTATATGCCGTGTGGGCAAACAAAAGATGGTCTGTACCGGTTAGAGACTCCCTGGATGCAAGGATCGAGGACATCAAAACCAATTCAGAAAAGACAGATGCTCAATTACCGTCTCTTTGGTTCTCATTGCTGCCGATTCTCATACCACTTGTTTTTATTTGTGCAAATACCTATCTGAGTTCATTCAGCACTGGATCGGGCGCCTCTTCTCACTCTTCTTTTGTCAATACGCTGATTCAATTGGTTCAGTTTCTTGGTAATAAAAATATTGCCCTGACGAGTGGAGCCATCGCAGCATTAATTTTATTGGCCAATCAAAAGAAAGAAAAGAAGGAGGGGATGTCCTCCTTCTTGCAGGCAGCTCTGATGAGCGGAGGAATCATTTTGTTGATCATCGCTGCAGGAGGATCTTTTGGAACGATGCTTCAGCAAACAGGAATCAGCACCAGAATCGCTGAGTTAACCAGAGGATACCAAATTGCCCTGATTCCACTTGCATTTCTTATCGCAGCGGTAATCCGGACAGCTCAGGGATCCGCTACTGTCGCATTGATAACTGTTTCGGGAATTCTATCCGGAATGATCGGAACGGAACATCTGCAATTCCATCAGTTATATCTTGGACTCGCCATCGGTTGCGGATCCAAGATCATGCCATGGATGAATGACTCCGGTTTTTGGGTTGTCTGCAAAATGAGCAATCTCACCGAACGGGAAGTACTAAAGACCTTTTCCCCAATGAACATCGTCATGGCGTTTACCGGTCTTTTTTTCATCCTCCTATCAGCGAAACTATTTCCGCTGATTTAGGGATCTTGTTAAAATAAAATGCATTAATTTATAAACATCTTTAATTTATCATGATGGACACAAATAATCATATTGAAAGAAGAAAATTTGTCAAAACAGTAGCTGCAGGGTCTGTTGGAGCCATCGCTCTGATCTCTGCCAATGGGACTTCTGCATCGGCTCTCTCTTCCTCAAAAGGGGAAAGTCCTGCACCTGAAAAGAAGAAAATGCTCATGAAGGTTGGTTGCCAATCAGGTGGAACCACCGTCCCAGAGCTTGAGTTCAAAGCGCGTCATGGTGTATTTAACATCGACGGCGGTGCGCCTAAATATATTCCTGGCGTTGGTTGGGATCTTAGCGATTCATTGGCCAAGAAAGAGTCTTGTGAAAAATACGGTATCTCCCTCGATGCCTATCATCTGGGTTTAGGTTCTGAGGGAATTGAAAGGGTCAAATTTCCCAACATCATGCTTGGGAAAAGTCCGGAACGTGACAGAGAGATCGAACAAATACAACAAATGATTTCCGTAGCCGGGAAATCCGGGGTGCATTGTCTGAACTATAATACAACAATCCTGCAAATTCTGAGAACAGGAGTCAAACTGGATCCCCAACGGGGAAATGCTTCTTACAATTACTGGAATTACCAGGAAAGCTTGGCCAAAAATGAGCCTTTGACCATTGCTGGAGTGGTTTCTGCCGATCAGATTTTTGAGCGGATTACTTATCTGCTTGACAGATTGATTCCGGTGGCTGAGGAATATAAAGTGAGGCTGGCTAACCATATCGCAGATCCGCCAACCCACGCAGGGTACCGCGGGATTACCAGATGGGACAGCCCCGATGTCTTTGCCGGCATCAAACGTTTTGCGCAGCTTTATGACAGCAAATACCACGGATTTAATCTTTGTCTGGGTACCGTGGCGGAAGGGCTGAAAGACCCAAGGACAGAAATTTTACCGATCATTAAATGGGTGGGTGAACGAAAACAGATCTTTAACATTCACCTCAGGAACATCAAAGGAGGATGGGATAATTTCCAGGAAGTGTATCCTGACAATGGTGATCTGGACTTTTTACAGATCCTGAAATTATTAAAAGATCTAGAGTATCCGTATATGGTGATGCCGGATCATGTTCCTCATCATCCCGATCCTGCCAGTAACCTTCAGGCATTTTCATTTGCCTATGGTTACATCAAAGGGCTCCTGAGTGCGGTAGCCGCAACGTAATTTGAATTACATTAAAGAGCACACCTGCAAGCCAAATCGCTTGCAGGTGCTTGCTTTTTAAATCAATTCGGTACAATCTAAATTAATTGAATAAGATGTTAGATATAAAAAATTTAAGGGGAGTCATTCCCCCCATCATCACACCGGTTGATTCAAATGAAAATGTGGATGAAGGCGGATTAAAACGAGTCATCAATCATGTACTGGATGGCGGTGTTCATGGGGTGTTTGTGCTTGGGAGCAATGGCGAATTCTATGCCCTTGATTTTGAAAATCAAAAGCGGGCAGTGGAAATTACCGTCAGCCAGGTCAATGGAAGAGTGCCCGTGTATGCCGGAGCAAGTGCGATTACCACCAGGGGTTGCATCCGGCTGGCCAGGATGGCAGAAGATGCCGGTGCCGATGCCTTGACGGTGCTAACACCGATGTTTATCAATCCTTCGGAAACGGAGCTTTTCAACCATTTCAAAACCATCGCGGCAAGCACCAAATTGCCCATATTGCTGTACAACAATCCCGACAAAACGACCAACAACATCTCTGTAAAACTCTTGAAACGATTGGCAGAGATCGACAACATCGTTGGCATCAAAAATACGAGCCTCGACTTTGCCCAAACAGTGCAATATATTTATGAGACCAGGCACCTGGAGAATTTCAAGGTACTGGCCGGATCCGATTATTTCATTTATGCTACCCTTGCCTATGG
>JBAXUL010000010.1:0-59987 GCA_037129695.1 Prolixibacteraceae bacterium | reverse complement strand
TTTTACTTTCTCCAGCTCCAAATCCTGTAACAAAAATAAATGGAATATCTATTTTATTCTCCCTATGTATTTCCACAATTAATTTTGCAAAATCTGAAAAAAGGGTAGTAGCTTTCATATTCTTACCAGTCCCCAATGTTACAATTAGCGCATCTGCGTTTTGGATTGAATTTAATAGGTCAGCTTTATTCGTTGCATCACCAAGTATCACTTTTAACGATTTTTTCTCTTCTATTTCAATTTCAGATCGAGAAAGGGTCGTTATCGAATGATTTCTATTTAATCCTCTTTTTACTGTTTCTAATCCTATTCCAGCCGAGGCTCCTATGATAGTTATATTCATTTTGCTTATTTATTGATTTCGGTTTTGAGCTGACCGCTAACTCATTTTTAACAATACCAAAAGCATTGTTAGCCAACTTCTGTTTTCTGGCCAACCGTAACTTTGATTCTAATTTTCGTATAAAAATAGGTATTAAACTCAAAACTTTTCAGCAAACAGAACAAATATTCAATTGACCCGCCTCAGCCATTTGCATTGTAATCATATCGGTCAACAACCATATAAAAGTGATCCAATAGTTTCGATTATCAGGCTTTTTGATTTTTAACTGGATGCGCTTTGGATGTAAAATCCTATTGGTGTGGATGTTGAATTGATCTTTGCAGGGCAACCGGTTTTTCAGTATTATTTGAATAATTATAATGTTTAAATTTGCCTCTTTCGTTTTTTAATTCAGTCGATTACCTATGAAGTATCTATTTCTGACAACTTGCCTTTTTCTTTTTGGAACCAATTTGCTTTTTGCTCAAAACGGTCATATCACCGGCATTGTCACCGATGGAATTTCCAGGGAGAAGATTCCATTTGCAACCATAAGCCTATTGACAGAGACCAACATCTTCAGGGCAGGGAGTGTATCGAAAAGTGATGGTTCTTTTTCTTTTGATCAACTGAATTATGGCGATTATAAATTGGTTGTGAAGTTTATGGGCTATAAAAGCGATACGATCGGTAAGGTAGTTCTGACCAGGAAGGTCTCCGGTATTAATCTTGGTCATGTTCCAATAAAGCCGATTTCCATTGATGTTGAGGAGGTTCAGGTTCAGGCCAGTGTCAGGACCAGTGTCAGTAAGATCGACAGACAAACCTATAGGGCAACTGATTTTGCGACAGCCAAAGGGGGAACAGCAACCGACCTATTAAGCAAATTGCCATCGGTGTCAGTCGATCCTAACGGAGACATTTCAGTACGGGGTACCGGAGATTTCATCGTCTATCTGAATGGGAAACCTACCCAGATTGATCCCGCAATATTATTGGGACAAATATCTATGGCTCAAATTGAAAATGTCGAGGTCATTTCTGTTCCTACTGCGAGATACGACTCGCAGGGGAAAGGAGGGATCATCAACATCAACACAAAGAAAACCGGAATGGAAGGGCTTTCTGTCTCTGCCAACGGCCTGATGGGAGGGGACCCGTGGAGCAACACGACGGATCCCTACAGCGGATTTAAGCTAAATGACAACCGACCCGGTGGCGGGCTTAATCTGGTCTATTTCAAGGACAAGATAACCTTATCCGGAGGGTTGAATTACAATAACCGAAACGTGAATGGACGAAGGATTGGCGACGCCCGAATTCTTGTACATGATGGTTTGTACCGCCATATGATCGCGGATGGCCAGCGACCTGAATGGTATGAAAACTTTTCTGCCAATATTGGGGTAGATTTTCGGTTGTCAAAAAATTCAAGTTTATCGGGATCATATTTTTTTGGTACCAGAACTGAAGGGCGCTCTGCCTTTTATATTTACGATATTTTTTATGCGGATGTCAATAATGCATCTGTACCCGGGATTGGCCGGAACGAAACCTGGATCTATAATCCCAATACGGATACCCGTTTGGGACAATTTCAAAATGCCAATATCGATTATTCCCATAGTTTCACGAAGTCTTCAGAGATTAAAATATCGGCTCTTTATGAACATTCCAACTTGAAGAGGGAACTGAATAATCAGAATTTCAACTTCAAGGTATTGACTCAGCAGATAGGTACCAAAGTGCTGGAATACCAACAAAATGATGATACTCCTTTGGATGGATACCGTTTATCCGTTGATTATTCCACACAGTTCGAAAATGGATCCAAACTGGGTGTGGGTATTCAACCTCAATTCGTTGCGGTAAAAGGGGATTTTTTGTATGACACGCTGGATGTAAAATCAGGGAAGTTCTATCCGTATGCGGATCTTGAAAATGGTATAGACATGAAGAGGGGCGTTTATGCGGCCTATGCCGATTTTTCAGGGAGTACTAAAAAGTTTAAATACATTGCCGGGCTGCGGATGGAATATACCGACCAGTCGGTAAAGCTGAAATCTGCAGACTACTTTTCCCTGTTTGAAGGAGAAAAGAAATCGACTTATTCCGACAAGCGTTTCGACCTTTTCCCCAACCTTCATCTGGAATGGGAACTTACAGGCAAAGATAAACTGAGTTTTGCTGGCAGCAGGAGAATCAGCAGGCCACCGGCAAAGAACATGGCTCCTTTCCTTTACCGCAGACACCTTGAAGTCTATGAAGTTGGTGATCCCCGGCTTCAGCCTGAATACTTACTAAGTACAGAGATTTCTTACGATCGGAAAATCAAAAATCACTCACTGACATTGATAGGTTTCTATAGGGGTGTGAATAATGCCATTTTCAGGGTAAATACTGTCACCAACGAAAATCCGGAGGTATATGCCATTGCCAGGGAGGAGGTATTGATAAGAAGTTACACCAATGCCGGAAATTCAAGATCTCTGGGTGCTGAATTGAATGCCAATATTGACGGAGGTAAATTCGGTAAATTCTTTGTCGGCGGATCCTTGTACAACTACTCGGTCAAAGGAAATATTTTTGGATATCAGGTTGACAACAGCAGTCTGAACTGGAGTGTCAAGACCAATGCCAACCTAAGTCTGACCAAGGTTTTGAAGCTAGCTCTTGATTTCAACCTAAAATCGGCAACTGTAACGGCTCAGGGTCAAAATGACCTGTTTTATCAGATCAACACATCGCTGGGTTATACCCCACCGAAATGGAAGGGTTGGGATTTTTCGTTGCGGATGCTGGATATGCTTAACTCCAATTCGGAGGGGTTAGACACGCGGGCATTCAATAAATTTGGAAAGGAAATATTTTACCAGGAGACCACCTATTACAGAAAAGGATGCATTGTCGAACTTGGACTCACCTATTCGTTCAACAAAAAGGGGAAAAGCTCGTCAAAAACGGACAGTACTTTTGGGAAAGACCAGTTCTAACTCAGTTAACTTAAAGGGAAAGAGAGTTTTAGTAGTATTCCATTCCATTATTGGCATTTTTAGCATATACGAAAAGGTTTTTTCACAAATCTGGATATAAAATTCAAGGATTACTTTTCTAAGAAGAACATACTTGTCGTGGTCTAGCGGTTGATCATTCTGGCACTGCCTTCGGAATACCTGTCGCCTTTTACCGCAATGATTGCGGAGGCAGTATTGATTTCCTGAAGCTCGGCAGCCGTAAATGTGATGGATGCAGCGCCCAGATTTTCGTTCAAACGATGCAATTTGGTGGTTCCCGGAATCGGAACAAACCAGGGTTTTTGTGCCAGAATCCAGGCAAGTGCAATTTGGGCAGGTGTAACATCTTTGCGTTGTGCTACCGCTGAAATCAATTCCACAAAGGCCATGTTTGCCTTCAGGTTTTCGGGCGACATACGGGGAACCGTGCTGCGGAAATCCTTGCTGTCGAAGGTAGTGTTCTGGTCCATCTTCCCGGTCAGGAAACCTTTTCCGAGCGGACTGAATGGCACAAAGCCAATGCCCAGTTCCTCAAGGGCTGGGATAATTTCGTCTTCAGGTTCGCGCCACCAAAGGGAATATTCGCTTTGCAGAGCGGTAACAGGTTGTACCGCATGTGCGCGACGAATTACTGATACGCCGGCCTCAGAAAGTCCGAAATGTTTCACTTTCCCCTCCTGAATCAGTTCTTTGACGGCTCCTGCCACCTCCTCGATGGGGACGTTGGGGTCGACACGGTGCTGGTAGAAAAGGTCAATGGCTTCAATCCGTAGTCGTTTAAGCGACTCTTCAGCCACTTTTTTAATGTTTTTCGGATGGCTGTTGAGCCCTGTGTTTGCACCTTCTTCAAAATTAAATCCGAATTTGGTGGCAATCGCAACCCGGCCTTTGAATGGTTCAAGGGCTTTGCCGACCAGTTCCTCATTGATATAGGGGCCATACACTTCAGCCGTGTCAAAAAAGGTAACACCGCTTTCGACAGCCGACCGAATCAGGGCGATCATCTCCTTTTCATCCGAGATGGTACCATAACCAAAGCTCATTCCCATGCAGCCAAGACCTATTGCAGAGACTTCCAGGTTACTGTTTCCTAATTTGCGTTTTTGAATTTGTGATTCCATTGTGTTTATTATTAATGTTTTAAATAATTAGACAAACCTGTTTTCGATGCAAAAGCAAAGAATACAAACAGCGGCGAAACTCAACTATTTCTGAACTTCAACGGACTAAGTTGAACGTGTTTCTTGAAGAAATTGTTGAAATGGGTCACCTCCGTAAAGCCGAGTGCATAGGCAATATCTGCGGCACTCCACTTGCTGTGTTTCAGCAGGATTTTTGCTTCCTGAAGGATCCGCTCTGCGATGAGCTGGGTGGTAGTTTTCCCAGTTGTCTCTTTGACGGCCCTGTTCAGGTGGTTCACATGAACATTCAGCTGACTGGAAAAATCGGATGCCGAACGCAGTCCAAAAGTTTGGTGGTTTTCATCAATGGGAAACTGACGTTCAAGCAGCTCTAAAAAAAGGGTGGCAATCCTTTGGGAGGCATTGAGGCGCTGTTTGTCAAATTTAGTGGCAGGCTGAATCTTCATGGCGAAATGCAGGAGCTCAAACACCAGATTCCGCAATACATCGTATTTGTGAAGGTAATCCGACTGGATTTCTTCAAACATTTTCTTGTAAATGGCCGAGACCTGTTCAACTTGTTCATCCAGCAATTCGAATACGTGATTCCCGGTAGGCTGGAATACGGAATATTGATTTAAATCGCCAAACTTGTGGAAAAAGTGCTGATTGAAAATGCAATAACTTCCGTCTTCAATTCTTTCCAGATTTTCGCAATTGTACGGAATCTGCGGATTGGAGAAGAAGAGCGCCTGTTTTTTTACGGAAACAACCTGATCGGCATAGTTCATATTAATATCACCTATCACCAGCATAATTTTATAAAAATCCCTCCTTTTATAGGGTAGTTGCTTGAATTTTCCGGGTTCTACATGTTCGTGCCGGAACACATTGAAATGCCCGATCTCATTGCGAAGACTGTCGGGAATCCAATCGAATTTCCTTTGATAAAATTCTGCTATGGTTTCAATTTTACTCATCTCCCACAAACTTAGGGATTTTATGCATTTGTTATTGTTTGACATACCTGTTCCGAAAGGTGTAAATCAGGCTTAGGTTCCAAACAAAGTTTTTGCTGGCCGTAATATCGGTCTCAATGATTTTGTTGATAACTCCGGAAATTGAAAGTGGCAGATTCCTGTTTGCCAGTGTCAAGGTGGAAGTAAAATAAATCCCGTCCTGCTTATCCATTTTCAAGTAATACACCTGCGGAACAAAATTCAAATAAAACTGATTGGTCATTCGAATGTTGGAAATGCGGGTATTCAGGGTAAGAAAATGGGTGTTCTTTGTGGTTCCGTCGTCAATACCCCTTGAATACAGGTAATAGATGCCAATACTTACATCCTTGGAAAGCCGATAGTTTGGCACCAATTCACCCGCCAGGTAACGCCTGACAGAGATGTATTCTGCTGTAATGCCATTCACCTTAGTTGTTGCACTACTGAAAGGGAGCCCCAGATGAGTTCCGAGATTCAAAGTAAATTTGTTATCTTTCAGTAACTTATAACGTCCCCAAAAAATGAAGGACCAAGGTTTTCCTTCGAGTGAAAAACGAAATTGGGGATCGAAACTTAATCGATCGTTACCTACTGAGAGATCAAATATGGCGGCAGGTTTCCCGAGCGAAAAGGTGGGTATAAATGATATTCCATTGTTCGTCACGGATGCTGCACCTGAGATGTTCATTGGCGTTCCGGTACTTTCTGTCTTCTGTGAAAATGCATTCAACGTCAGGCACAACAAAACCGCACACAATGCCCACCTAGTTGTCTTTGGTGAATTTGTCTTCAAATATTGCTTTTCAAACATTTCTCTTGTCATCTCTTCCTGTTTTAATGTGTTATATCAACTTGCGTGTCGATACATCATTTTGTATTCGTGTAATTTACCGGAACAAAGGAAGATGATTTGCAGAAATCGAGTTAACGAATATCAAATCAATAATTACGATTTTCAAATAATTAGCTTGTAAAAATATTTTCAGGATGGAATGCCCTGCAAATTATGGGGATTGAAATCTCTTGAAGATGGAATTTAATACAATCAGGAAAATAGGCTGCCACAGATGTTCGATCAGGATTTTCAATCCGATGCCTATATGGATGACACCTCCCATTTTCACTAATTTTGATCTGAATCTGCCGCCTTCATCGATCCCGAATCAGATGTCCAGTATCGTGAAGAAAATGGTAACGGCATCAATGACGACTTCACTTCTCAAGATTTTTTCTGTTTCTCCCTGTGCATAGGTAAAACGAACCACCTGTGCATCGACGCTGGTGGCAATCGCTACCTACTTATTCTTCCCGAAATTCGGGGATAGGTATACCTTGACCAATATTTGCCCGGATTTATGCGGTGCGTAGAAGCCTTACCGCAGTGCGACTTTGCAGTTGTCCGGAGATTTCGTCTCTAAAGAATCAGGAAAGGGAATATCCGATTGGAACGATGATCAGCTTATTCCCATTCACAGATACGCTCTATGTATTCCTTCGAGCCATCTCTCGACCAGCCGTCAAGCTGAGACACTTCCTTCAGCTGTTGGCCGCGCATACGGCTGACATTGATCCAGGCGCAGGGAAGTTCAGGAATGGCGGTCATGTCTCCCCATAATTTTTCAAACTGGGTGACGGGAAAGACATCCTCCTGACCTTTTCCCCAACGTTTTTTCACCTCCTTGATGATCACATAGGTGGGCATTCTGGAGGCCATTTTGTACACCGCTGTTGCCACTTTCTGCGGATCAGGCAGATCTGTCCGGCAAAGTCCGAATGCTTCAAGCAACTTGTCTATGTTGATCCAAAACGTATTGGTGTTGTAATAGCTGAGGTTGAATTCAATTTTCTCGTCAGGAAGCGCCAATCCTTCCACCAGCCTGATTTGCCCGTTAATTTTTGCCAGACCGCCTCCGCGGTCATCCAGTTTGCGCGTAATTACTTCAACCGTCATTGCCTTTTGCTGTTGAATGTGATAACCCAACACAGCCGGGTCAGCATTGGCACCAAGGGTATCGATGTTATGGACCAGCAGGTGTTTCAGGTTTGGATTTTCCTGAATCAGCTGTTTCAGGGTACCGTTCAGAAACAGATTGGGTATTTCATACCAATGCCCTACCGGGTGAATGCATTGCGATGGGAGATTATCACGGTAGTCTTCGGCTTCACCAGTCGATTTGGCCCAGTTGATCAGGGCTGCACGGCCGCTTTGCCTTACTTTTCTTGCTTGTTCGTCGAGTTGCTGCTGGGGCATTTCTTCCCACAAAAAACGAAGGTCGCGTTCGGTGGGTATTAGCCGAAGACCGATTACCTTTCCGGGAGAAATATAGGTATTACTCTGGTTTTCATTTTCGATAAATGCTGATATGGCCTTGTCTGTAAGGTAACTGGTGGTAAAGATATGCTGCAAACCGGAGGCGCCCTCGGAATTGGTCTTTCTGGTTTTAGCCAGATGGGTTTCAATAAAATTGCGGTGTTTGCCTCCCATTTTGGCGTAAGGATTCAGGGATTTGACTACACCTGCTCCTTTTGTCCACCGGCTTCCTGTGCCGCCCGCGAGGGTAACAATGGCCAGTTCCCTGTCCTGAAGGGCTTTTTTCCCCAGAGCGACCAGACTTTGGTCACTCAATATGGATGGACCTGCAAGTTCGTTCTGACGAACATCTTCGATGGTTGTGCTGATGGGAAGCCTGTTTTTGGACAGTCCGATTCTGCCCGACTTTAACTCTTTTTTAATCTGTTCGTGCTGTTCCGGATTAAATCCGAGTTCTTCGAGGAGATTTCTCAGTGGTTTTTGCATCTGATCATTCTCCGTTCCCTGAGGGATCATCCTGTCGAACAGGGTATCTACAAATCCTGTGTATTGTTCCCTGGTTTTAAATGCGGTACTTAGAATCCCCAGCTCATTGCGCTGGCATTCAGTCAGGGCATTCAACTCTTTTTTTAGTAGGCCCGGAAGAAGTAGGGTATAATATTCTTTGGGCATCAAAGCGTTCTTGTCGGTATCCAAACTTGCAAACGTTCCGTTTTCATTGATGCTGAAGTCGTAGACGACGGGTTCCATGGCAAATGGAATGGCATTTTCGAATTTCTTTTTTGTTTCTGACATTAATTCCTGCAGGCGATCCTGGGCTTTTTGCTTGTAATCAGGGTCAAAAATGAAACCCATACCCCCGCCCGACATACCACCCATCATCCAGAATCCCCAGAAATGGTCTCCGAACTCTTCGCTGATTCGTTGGATAAGAGTCTCCGTATACAGATTGGTAGCCCATGGAATGATCTCCTGAATAGGGCCTTCAAAATTTTTATGGGTGAAAGCGCCGATGCCCTTGATGTCGCCATCCTTTAATTTTTGTACCACTTCATCAAAGAAGAAAATGGCATTCTGACGGCCCTCCCATTCTTTTTTGGAGCGCAGAAGATATTTTTCTGTCACCATTTCGAGTACCGGGCCTACATCCTGTGCCATCCCTCCGTGAACGATCACCAGACTTTCCTGCAGTTTCTGCCTGGTCTCGATGCTAACCTGGTCGCTTCCCAGTAGGGTATGCTGCGGCAATAATCTTCCTTTGCTGATACCGAATTCAGGATCATCCGGACCGGCTTCGACCCCCTTGATTAATTTCATTCCCGGCCAGACGCCTCCGGAATCCTGCCATCCACCTCCTGATCCTCCGAGCCATTCACCCAGAATGGCTTTTGCGGCCACCAGCCTGCGCTCGTCCTCATTCAAAATTCCTGTCAGACTTTCTGTCTGGCCTGTTGCCCTCATGCCCAGGGAGATCAATGAGGCAAGCAGGTTGGTTGAAACAGCCAGCCTGGATCCTTTTGGGATGTTGTTCACCTTGCTGACAATCTCAATCCCTTTGCCCTTTCCTGCCATTTTTTCAAGCAAATGGCTCAGCGGCAACCCTGCACCTTCCATTCCTGGAGGTACAATTCCAGAAGCAATGACTGCTGCCTTCAACAATCCGAGGTAGTCTTTTGCAAAGTCGAAAATTTCTGAGAGGTTGCTGATATCCGATGTGGCACCCAGATCGATGCTGGTTAGCCTGATTACGGGTTCGTCGATGATCCTGAACCAGGTTTCGATCGGAGGTTTTGGTTTTGCCCCCGAAGAACTGTTCCGGATGCATAGGTCGACAGATATATTCAGTACCCTTGCACCTTCGGGATAGTCCATTCCAAGGAAGAAAATATCGCTCCAGCCGCTGTGGCTTAAATCCATCCGCACAGGGGTGCATTCATGCAGGCAAGGATATAATCCGGTCTGTTCATCTTTTTTTAACAGGAAAGGCTGTATTTGCAATGGCTGATCAAAAGGATGCCCTACCCGGAACATCCATTTGTTGCCTGCCGTAGAACGTACACTGATTTTTACCTGATCGGCCAGTGTTTGAAATGCAAGTTGGTGGTAGGCATCGGCCAAACCACTTGAGATTCCTTCGTTCGCACCTTTTTGTATCTGGACTTTCAAAAAAAGATGAATGGCCTCTTCAAACCGCCTGTTTAAAATGTGTTCGAAGGCTTCATAGGGAATAATGCCTTCCGTGCCTGTTCCGCTCAGCAGCGGAATATAGAAGCGATGGATGGCATAGAGAAAAAACAGGGCTCTTACCCTGTTGTAGAGGTTAGGTTCCTCTTTCCGGTATTGCTCCAGTTCAGCGGCTTCTGCCAACAACTCCTCCAGTGAGGCATTTTTGCAAAAATCATCCAGTGATCTGTTCTTGATCGCAGGATCTGTTGCACAAATAATATGTATTAACGGACTCATTATCAGATTTAATTTCCGATCTGGTTCATATTCTGCATGGCGAAAAATTCGAGTAGTTCGGACATGACCTGATCACGGTCATTGCCACTTAATGCAAGGGCCAGCTGGGCTTTCAGCAATCCGTATCGTGAACCTGTATCAAAACGCAGATCGTTCTTCTCCAGAGCCAGGTATTGTTCCTTGCCCGCCAGTTCATTGAGCGCTTCACTCAGGCCTAATTTGTTCCCGTTTAACGCTGCTACTTTTTTACCGAGAATCTCCATGATCGCAGGGGATAAAACATGCATGCCAAAGAAGCACAGATAATGACCGGCTCTTAATCCCGGTACAATCAGTTTTTGTTCGGCCAGAGTTGGTGTGGGTTTTTCAATGACCCTGTCGATCAGGTACAGGTCAGTGGTTGAATGAACCCTCCTGCCGCCAACTGTACCGAAGTTGGGGATCAGATTTTCGCGGGTAGGGGTGACAGCCGACACAGAACAATTGTTTTGCCGTGCCGTTTCGACCAGATGTCTTGCACACGGAATATTGGATCGGTTGACGTACAAATGGTCGCCTACCAGATGAAGGAAATAATCATTTCCGACGAAGGAAGATCCGCACCATACCGCGTATCCATAGCCCAATGGCTTATCCTGTTCAATGAAATGAATATGCTGACCGGCTGTCACCTGGTTTCCGTATACACTCAGATCTCCGGGATGAATCACAACAGCTATTTCTTCTATGCCTGCCTGTCTGACCTCCTCGATCAGGATTTCGAGTACGGTTTTGCGGTTGCCGTCCCGGTCGACCAAAGTTTGCATGGCCAGTTTCCTTTGATCTGCGCCTGCTGCTGTGATGAGGGCTTTCTTGATTTGCATGGATTCTGTGTTAAGATATATGTTCGAGTAGTATTTTCATTCCGATTCCGATAAGGATAATTCCTCCAAGTAATTCAACTTTGGGTCCCAGTTTGTCACCCACATCTTTGCCGATTCTGATTCCCAGCATGGAAAAGAAGAAGGTTACTGATCCGATGATCAGAACACCACCGAAAATCTTGCCGGTTTCGGCCATGGCATAACTGAAGCCAACTACCAGCGCATCAATGCTGGTCGCAATGGAAAGGGTCATGATATGTCGAAAGGAGTAGATATCCGAAATTTTTTCACTGCTGTTTTTCTTTAAACTTTCCCAAATCATTTTACCGCCGAGGTAGGCGAGCAGGGTAAAAGCTATCCAGTGGTCAATGTTTTCCACAAACACCTTCAGTTCAGTGCCCATTAACCAGCCAAGCAAAGGCAATATTCCCTGGAAGAAGGCAAACGCAAAGGATATTTTAACCGCATGGCCAAAAGTGACTTTTTGTTCTGCGAGGCCGCAACTGATTGCCACGGCGAATGAGTCCATCGAGAGCCCGATTGCCAAAACGAAGACGGTTAGTAGATCCATCGGTGTAGGTGTTTTGACAAAGATAAAAAATCCCTTGGAAGTTGAGAGTTGAGAGTTGAAAGTGAGGGGAAAATTGAGCGTGAGAAGAAGAGAGAGGGAGAACCGAAGAAAGAAGGGGCGATGGCGAGCGTGCTAACTTTGAATTTTTAACTCCTACCTACTTTATTATGTTGATAGTATTAGCCCGAACAAAATTCCACTTTTGCCTTTAAACAAAGCAAAGCCGTCGGAAATCCGACGGCTTTGTGCCTGGCCCGAAGGCCTATATATAGATGATGAGTAGCTTACATCATGCCGCCCATGCCACCGCCCATACCTTGAGAAGGCATAGCCGATTTTTCTTCTTTTTCTTCTACCAGTACACATTCTGTGGTTAAGAACATGCCTGCGATAGAGGCAGCGTTTTCAAGCGCGATGCGGGTTACTTTTGCAGGATCGATTACACCAGATTCGTAAAGGTTCTGGAAGACATCCAGGCGGGCATTGTAACCAAAGTCGCCTTTACCTTCTTTCACTTTCTGAACAATTACGGCACCTTCAACACCAGCGTTGGAAACGATCTGACGCATTGGTTCTTCGATGGCGCGTTTGATGATTAAAATACCTGTTGTTTCGTCATCGTTGTCGCCTTCCAGTCCTTCGAGTGATTCGATGGCACGGATCAGTGCAACACCTCCGCCGGGTACGATGCCTTCTTCGATGGCAGCGCGGGTAGCATTCAATGCATCATCGACGCGGGCTTTCTTCTCTTTCATTTCGATTTCGGAAGGTGCACCAACATAAAGAACGGCAACACCACCTGAAAGTTTAGCCAGACGTTCCTGTAGTTTTTCGCGATCGTAATCGGAAGTTGTTGTTTCGATCTGTTTTTTGATCTGGGAAACACGGGCAGTAATAAGCGCTGAGTCGCCGGCACCGTTGACGATGGTTGTTTTTTCCTTGTCGACAGTAACTTTTTCGGCACGGCCCAACATCTCGAGGGTCGTATCTTCCAGCTTCATGCCTTTTTCTTCGGTGATGACGGTTCCACCTGTCAGGATGGCAAGATCTTCCAGCATTTCTTTGCGGCGATCGCCAAATCCGGGTGCTTTAACCGCACAAACTTTCAGGCCTGCACGCAAACGGTTCACTACGAGAGTTGCCAATGCTTCGCCTTCAATGTCTTCGGCAATGATCATCAACGGACGACCAGCCTGGTGGGTAGCTTCCAGAATTGGAACCAATTCTTTCATGGAGCCGATTTTCTTGTCATGAATCAGAATGAAAGGATGCTCCATTTCTGTAGCCATCTTTTCGGTATCTGTAACAAAATAAGGAGAGATGTAACCGCGGTCGAACTGCATACCTTCAACAACTTCCACGTAAGTGTCAGTTCCTTTGGCCTCTTCGACTGTGATAACGCCTTCTTTATTTACTTTTTGCATGGCTTCTGCAATCAGTTTGCCAATTTCTGAATCGTTGTTGGCTGAAACGCGGGCAACTTGCTCAATTTTATCGTAATCGCTTCCGACATTGATGGCCTGTGATTTGATGTGGGCAACAACTTTGATCACTGCTTTGTCAATTCCACGTTTTAAATCCATTGGGTTGGCACCTGCGGTAACGTTCTTCAAACCGACTGTGATAATTGACTGCGCCAGTACTGTTGCCGTAGTTGTACCGTCACCTGCATCATCACCAGTTTTTGAAGCAACTTCTTTGACAAGATGTGCACCAATGTTGGCATATGGATCTGCAAGATCAATTTCTTTTGCAACGGTAACACCGTCCTTTGTTACCAAAGGAGCACCGAATTTTTTCTCAATAATTACGTTGCGGCCTTTGGGACCGAGAGTTACTTTAACTGCATTGGCCAGTTGATCGACCCCACTCTTTAAAAGCTCACGCGCTTCAATATTGAATTTAATTTCTTTAGCCATTTTTAATTAATTTTTTTGATTGACAATACATAAATTAAGCGATGAAAAGAACATCTGACTGTGATACAAGCAGGTAATCTTTGCCGTCAATGGTCAGTTCTGTTCCGGAATATTTTCCAAAGAAGACCATGTCGCCAATTTTCACTTCCATCACTTCATCTTTTTTTGCACTTCCGACCAGTACAACTTTTCCGGAGAGTGGTTTTTCTTTTGCTGAATCAGGAATAATGAGACCACCAGCTGTTTTTTTCTCTGCTTCCTGCGGCTCAATTAATACTTTGCCGGCGAGGATTTTACCTTTAAGTTCTGCCATTTTTAATTTTTTATTTAATAATTATATGTGAATAATAATTTTCATACCTCAACCCTACCAATTTTGTGCCAAAACAAAAAAACTGACACAAATTAACCATTCGGATACAAAATTACGCCAAAAATTTGCATTCAGAGACAATAGTGAGCACAAATAGCTGGTAATCAATTAAATGATTGATTTAAATTTTGTCAGTAATAACTGTCAAGATGACACTTCGAATTATTAGACAGCAGGGATAAAAAAACCACTGCTTGTGGGCAGTGGCTCATATATTTTCAAAAACAACCTGATTCGGTTATTTCGTTTTAGACGTGTCTGAAGAACTCTGAGGTGCCGACTGCGGGAATGTCGGTAAAGCATTAGGATCCTGAACACCTTGAATTTGGCGCTCGATGGCGGATTTGGCCTGACCACCCTGACGGGGAAGAAAAGCTGTTGCACCGATGCAAAGGACAACCAATGACACGGCAAGAATCCAGGTCCCTTTTTCAAGGAAATCTGTTGTTTTACGAACACCCATTACCTGGTTGGAACTGGAAAATGAAGATGCAAGTCCGCCTCCTTTTGAATTTTGCACAAGGACAAGAAGGATGATCAGGAAACAAACGATGAAAATCAGGATAGTAATAAATGCGTACATCTGATGCTAATTAATTAATTTTTTTATCTCTTCGATTTGATGCGCAAAATAAACACTTTTTTCGGGAAATTTCAAACTTAACCTCTTAAAAGACTCAATTGCTTTTTGATAATGGCCTTGCTTGAGATAAATCCTTGATAATGTTTCTGTTATAAATTCATCATTTTCATTGTCAGGTACTTCTCCCAATTCGAAAAATTCATTTCTGGTCGGGATATTTTCTGTCCGGGGTTGAATGGTCGGATTTTCTTTGATGAATTGCTCGATCAAATCAACTTTTTCCTCCGGATTGGAAGCATTCGTTTCAACTGGTGCAAGGGAATCGACCTCTTCGGGTTCAGATTCTAATGTTTCAAAAGGGTAGGAATTATCCGGCTGGTCGAAGCTAAGCAGGTCGAATCCTGTTGTTTCTGATTCCGTAGGCTCGAAAGAATACAGTTCAGAGAAATCGGTTTCGGTAATCTGCTTTTCTTCGGAAAGTTCAAAAAGTGCTGAAGTATCCGCATCTTCCCTTTCTTCAGTTGTTGGCTGCTTTGCAAGAACTTCAGCGTGATTATTCTGATTAAACAGTCGATACAGAATTGTTCTGTCTGTGGCATAAATGGAACAGGTTTTCAAATAACCGGAATACCTGAAATTGTCCTGGATAAATAAGTTATAGGTGTATAGAAGTTGCGCAGATTGGAAATAGGGGAATTCATCAACGATCTCCTTCAGTTCTCCTATAGTTTGTTCCTTGAGCAAACCCGGCTTTTCGATGTACTGTATCAATTGATCTCTCGTGATTGACATGGTCGACGTATCGTGTGAATATTAATTAAGCTTACCAGTTGGCAACGGATTTATTGAAAATATCGTCTATCAGCTGCTCGTTAATTACGGTTACGGCTTCGGACTCTATCTGACTGATCTGCTTGGTGCTGTCATAATCGAAATAGGCAGAGAAAGTGGTATTGAAGTCCTGGTCGTGATCCTTGTTGTTGACAAAAACGACTTTCACTGTGACTGTCAATCTGTTCATGGATGCATAATCCATGCCGGTATCGGTCTTTTGGACGGAAAGTGGCCGGATGTCATAGCCGGTAATTTCGCCGGAAAACTCGAGATCTCCTGAATCGTTGTTGAGCGACAGCCCGGTTTCATTGACAAATTTATCTTTCATGGCTTCGGTAAAGATCTGGCTTAATGTCGGGTTGATCACCTTTGCCCTGTTCCTGAAATAGTCGACAAATACAGTTTTTACTTCCGGAGAAATAGAGGCGCCGCTCATGGTATAGCTGATCTTGCAACCGGAGGCGATCGTAAGTACCAGAATCAGCAGAAGTGTTTGAATCTGCAGGTAAACCTGTTTTATTCGAATGTTTTTAGGTGAGCTCTTGCCCATGAAACTATTATTTTTGTGCAATGTTGTATTCTTTTATTTTCCTGTAAAGCGTTCTTTCGGAGATCCCCAGTTCTTCTGCAGCCAGTTTTCGCTTTCCGCTATGTCTTTCCAATGCTTTGAGGATCAATTCCATCTCTTTTTCATCAAGGGAGAGTGATTCTTCCACGAATTCTTCGGTATCCTGAATGTGGGCTCTGCCCGAAGGTTTCAGTATTCCCGGTGCAAACAGAGATTCGTTTTGCTCCCCGGACATAATTTCTTCCGGATAAAGTTGCATGAAGCCTTCATCGGTCTCAGTATCGCGGGAGGCAGTCGGTTTAATCTTGATCAGCTGATTGAATTTTTCTTTCAACTCATCCAATTCCTTCTTCATCCCGATCAGGGCATTCAGCATCATGGTCCTTTCATTGTCATAAGCCCTGTCGGAGCCCTTTCCATAAAGCGCCGGAAGGAATCCGGTTTCTTCTGTCGGTATGTAATGAACCAGTTTTTCTGCTGTGATGTCTCTTTCAGTTTCAATGATTGAGATTTGTTCGGTAATATTTTTCAATTGGCGAACATTACCGGGCCATCGGTATCCAATGAATATTTTTTGTGCCTCCTCATTCAACCGGATGGCAGGCATTTTGTAACGTTCGGCAAAATCTGAAGCAAATTTCCGGAAAAGCAGCAACACGTCATTGCCTCTTTCACGAAGAGGCAGCACTTTGATCGGAACCGTGTTAAGCCGGTAATAGAGATCTTCCCTGAATTTGCCTTCCCTGATGGCATGGGACAGATCAAAATTAGTCGCAGCAATCACCCTTACGTTGGTTTTCTGAACCTGTGATGAGCCAACCCGGATAAATTCGCCGGTTTCGAGTACCCTTAAAAGCCTGACCTGAGTAGAGATAGGCAGTTCACCGATTTCATCCAGAAAAAGAGTTCCCCCGTCTGTCACTTCAAAATATCCTTTGCGGTCATTCAATGCACCGGTAAAAGAACCTTTTTCGTGACCGAAAAGCTCGGAATCAATGGTTCCTTCAGGGATTGCACCGCAGTTGATTGCGATGTATTTTCCATGTTTGCGGTGGGAATAGTAGTGGATAATCTGTGGGAAGGATTCTTTCCCCACACCACTCTCTCCGCTGATCAGCACAGACAGATCGGTCGGAGCCACCTGCAGAGCGACTTCGATGGCCCGGTTCAATCCGGGAGCATTCCCGATAATGCTAAAACGTTGTTTAATCTCCTGAATATCCATGCAATCAATGCTGATTTTTCGAACTACAAATTTAGCATTAATCTGTGAATATACGACAAGGGCAATCGGATAGAAACCATAGAAACCCATTATCCCCGGCCTAACCACAAATCTCACCAAGTATACCACAATCAACTCCGAATTGATTAATTAGAAACGAATAAATTCAATACGCTGTAGATTTCACGCGGTTGTCTGGCTGAAGAAGCAGGTCTTGCATGCTCTTAGTCCCGCAGTCTTTTTCTCCGTTCCCTCAAGGCCGAATTGTCTCATTTTCCCGTTTCGTTGATTCTCAGTTACAATATTGTCAAACAATGGCTATTTTTGTATCATCAACAATATAACCATGACGCCAAAATTTATTGCCATCATACCATCCCGCTACGGTTCTTCCCGGTTTCCCGGAAAGCCGATGGCTGATATTGCCGGGAAGATGATGATTCAACGGGTTTATGAACAGGTGATTCAGGCGGTAGATGAGGTCTGGGTGGCTACGGACGATGATCGGATTGCCGATGCAGTCAGAAGTTTTGGTGGCAAGGTCGTGATGACTTCTGTGGATTGCCGCAGCGGTACTGACCGGTGTGCGGAAGCGGTCCGTAAGATATCCGAAGCCACAGGTGAACAATTTGATGTTGTGATCAATGTTCAGGGAGACGAACCATTTATCAGGCCTTCGCAGATTACTGTCCTTCAGAAACCTTTCATCAGTGATCCTGAAACTGAAATTGCCACCTTGATTCAGCAGATAAAGGAGATGGAAGTCCTGCTGAACCCGGCTGAGGCAAAAGTGGCCCTCGACATTCATGGTCATGCAATTTTTTTTAGCCGGCTACCCATTCCGATGGTCTTCAAATCGGAACAATCTGAATGGTTGAAAAGCATCGATTATTTTTGCCATGTAGGCATTTATGCCTATCGGACAGACATCCTCGACAAATTGTGCGAACTGCCCGAAGGACTCCTCGAAAAGGCAGAATCACTGGAACAACTCCGTTGGCTTGAACATGGTTACAAGATCAAAACGGAGGTAACTGACCACGCTACAGTGGGTATCGACACCCCCGAAGACCTGAAGAAAATCGTTGCCGACGGAATTGAAAAATATTACGTTGGGAATTAAACTCCGTTATTTATTGTAACTTTATCCGATATAAAGGTAAATTCTATGACAGTGCCCCGGTTGGTTGAAGAAGATTCGTATTTGCAGCCGTATGCATCTGATTTTTTGCGCTGGGCTGAGAAATACCAATTGAAAGAGAAAGAGTTACTTGGAGATATTTCCTTGTTGGATTTTGCTTCAGGGCATGACTATTTTGGGCTGTTCAAGACTGAAAAAGGATGGGTTTTCCGGGATTGGGCTCCCAATGCCACTCGCATATTTATCATAGGAAACTTCAATAACTGGCAGGATCATTCTGATTATGAGCTTAAAAGTATTGGAAACGGTTGCTGGGAGCTTGAAATGCCACCTGCAGCTGTTCATCATGGAGATCTTTACGCACTTTCACTTTACTGGCCTGATGGTTCGGGCAAAAGAATACCGGCCTGGGCAAAAAGGGTGGTGCAGGATGATTCAACACATATTTTCAATGCCCAGGTTTGGGCACCCAAAGAGACTTTTCAGTTCCGGCATTTTTTCAAGCCGCTGCATGAGGCTCCATTAATTTATGAGTCTCACGTGGGAATGGCCGGAGAAGAGCCCAGAGTCCACACCTACAATGAGTTTCGATATGAGATGCTGCCACGGGTGAAGGCTGCCGGATACAACACCATTCAACTGATGGCGATACCGGAGCACCCGTATTACGGCAGCTTCGGATACCATATTTCCAGTTTCTTTGCGCCTTCATCCCGGTTTGGAACGCCGGAAGAGCTCAAGCACCTGATTGATGAAGCGCATGGAATGGGCATAGCTGTCATCATGGATCTGGTTCATTCCCATGCGGTAAAAAACATCAATGAAGGACTCGGTTTGTATGACGGAACAAGGACCCAGTTTTTTCATGCGGGTGCCAGGGGAGAACATCCTGCCTGGGACTCCTATTGTTTTAACTATGCAAAGAACGAGGTCATCCACTTTTTACTGTCGAACATCAAATACTGGCTGACCGAATTTAAATTTGACGGCTTCCGTTTTGATGGTGTGACCAGCATGCTCTATTTCGACCATGGACTGGGCAAGGCATTTACCTGTTATGCCGATTATTTTACGCCTAATCTGGATGATGAAGCAGTGGTTTATTTCATGCTGGCCAACAAACTGGCCCATGAGATCAATCCGCGTATGCTTTCGATTGCTGAGGAAATGAGCGGTTTACCCGGTCTGGCTGCCCCTTTGGAAAGCGGAGGATTGGGATTTGATTACCGAATGTCGATGGGGGTTCCCGATTTGTGGATCAAGGTGATCAAGGAGCTGCAAGACCAGGAGTGGAATGTCGGACATTTATTTCACGAGTTGACCACCCATCGTCCCGAGGAAAAAGTGGTGAGTTACGTCGAAAGTCATGATCAGGCCATGGTTGGGGATAAAACGGTTATTTTCAGGCTGATCGACAAGGAAATGTATTATAGCATGCGCAAGGATCAGCCCAACCTGACAGTCGACAGGGGGATTGCCCTGCACAAGATGATCAGACTGGTTACTATTGGCTGTGCGGGAGGTGCTTACCTCAATTTCATGGGAAATGAATTCGGACACCCTGAATGGATTGACTTTCCCCGCGAAGGAAATGATTGGTCTTATCAGCATGCCCGCAGAATCTGGAGTGTAGCGGAAGATCCCGAGCTGAAGTTTCATTGGTTGCTTGATTTCGACAAGGATATGATTGGACTCTTCAGAAGGGAAAGGTTGCTGGAGGTTCCTGAAGTATATCGGGTGCATGACAATATGCCCGATCAGGTACTGGCCTTCAAGCGAAAAGATTTGCTCTTTGTTTTCAATTTTAACCCCGACAAATCCTACGAAAATTACGGTATTCAATGTGATCCTGCCAAGTTTAAGGTTATTCTTCACACGGATGCGCATATTTATGGCGGTTTTAACCGCATTGATGAGCGGATGACCTATTATTCACTGCCTGAAAGCGGACTGGGATCGCCCCACCACCTGAAACTGTACCTTCCTGCCCGGACGGCTGTAGTTTTACAGCAACAACAATACACCAAAGTCAGATAAGGGAATTTTTGATTTTTGATTTCTGAATTGCCCACTGGTCTCAAGCCGAAGGGGTAATTTTGTTGGTGGATTATTCCGCTTTCCCTATTTGTTGTTTCTGTCCGGAATGATTCAGCATCATTGAAGAAATAGCTACGTCGGATGCTGGTCTCATTTTTTTCCTTCTCCCATTATGCTTCAGACCTTTCCCTAAACAACCAGACTGCCTATCAGTGCAACGATCTTTTCCCGGTCAGCAAAAGGAATTGCGGAAAGACAAATAGGTGGGTAACTGGCGAGTCCCTGTTTTAATTTTACGGTAAGAAGGAGGTCCCATTTGAGACCAAACAAATATTTTTTAACTGTGACATGCCTGAGACTGGCAACTGGAAACTCCACGGATTCGTAATTTCTTTCTACAGCAAAAAGGGAATAGTGCCGGATAATCAGGTAGTTGTTCTCAAGTTGTATGCGGACAAAACTGAAATTAAGCATCCTGTTGAAAATGAGTGCTATAATCAGCAAAAATGAGAGGCTGAATAGTAGTTCGAATTGCTCCAGAAAAATCGTGGCGATCATGATCATGAGAAGTGTCAGACCCGAGAACAGGAGCCATTTTTTCAGAAATGAGAGGGGCTTCTTATTGTTGTAAATCATAAATCAATCCAAAATTAGAGTGAAGATAGAAAAGATTTGTGGCATAGTTCTTGTTTTTAAAGTTAATACTTTTGTCTGGGAATTTTCATCCGATTGATTCAGAAAGGATTCAATTTTTGTTTGTGCTGAATGAAAGATCCTGCAATATTAACCAACGGCTTAAGGGTATCCAAGTGAATCGCTCAAATAGTCTGAAGCAAATTCAAACCGATTCCGGGAAAAGCAGCGAAACTGAGTTTCTGATTCAGCTGCAGTCCGGGAACCGTTCTGCTTTTGCACAATTGGTGGATGCGTACCAAAAGACGGTACTCAATATTTGTTTCCGCTTTCTGCTCAACAGGGAGGATGCCGAAGACGTGTCACAGGAGGTGTTTGTCGAGATATATCATTCGATCAGAAACTTTAGGGCAGACGCAAAATTAAGTACCTGGATTTATCGCATCGCGGTAACGAAATCATTGGATGAAATAAAAAGACAATCCAGAAAAAAAAGGATCACTTCCATCGGCAAAACCCTGGGCATTGATAAAATCACCCATCTGGATTCCGGTACCGAAAGACCGGATCACACCCTGGAGGAGAATGAAAATCTCGCACTGCTATTGCAGGCAATGAACAAGTTGCACGAAAGTCAGAGAATTGCATTGACATTGAGCAAGATTGACGGATACAGCAATACTGAAATTGCCGAAATTATGCAAACCACGCTTACTGCCGTTGACTCTTTGATTTACAGGGCCAGGCAAAATCTGAAAATAATTTTAAAATAATAATCGCCAGAATTTTAAATGAATATCGTCAAAGATATACGACCATGAAAAAAGAGGTAAACTTAATTGAACATTTTGACCACCTGAATTCCATTGAGCCTTCCGCTGAATGGAATAAGAAGTTAATTCACCGCCTGGATGAGTCACGCAGGAAAAAGCAGGACTTTTCGGGAAGCAGATGGGTGCTATATGCCATCTTTCTGCTTCTTGCCTTCAATCTTGTTTCCTTCTCAAAAAGCTGGCTGAAGGAAAGATCACAACTCGAGGCTGCGAATATGAGGAATATTGCATCAGATTACCTGATTACATCCAATTCCTCTAAATTTTAACCAGATGGACATTTTTACACGAAATAAGTTTCTTATCAGGATCATTCTTGTACTGATTTTACTTAATCTTTTTTCCATTGGCTTCCTTTGGCGCGAAAAAAGAGACCGACCAGCACCGGGTGATCGTTCGCCGAGAAAAGGGAAAGAAAATTCGACCCAGATTCTAAGAGACAAACTTGGTCTTTCCAAAGGACAGGAAGAGGCAATCTTTCAACTGAGAGAAGATTTTAACCGGCAGGAGGAAGAAATCACCGTTTTAATCCGGTCACAACGCGACTCGATGAACATTGTCATGTTTCATGCTGATACAGATACGACTTTCCTGAAAAATATCGCTCGCCGTATTTCTGACAATGAATACCGGATGGAATTATTGCGTATCGAACAGGCACGGAAATTCAAGGATATCTGCACCGAAGAGCAACTAAAAGAATTTCAGCATCTTGTAAATGGCATTCGTGATTATCTCCAGCCACAAAAGAGGAACGATTTGCAGCCACAAAAGAAAAAAGAGTAATCCCGCGCCAGATTTTTATTTTTTCATCTTCTAAACTGACATCATTACCAACCTGAAATTTTTCAGAATATGATTTCAGCCGATGTTTGGAAGTTATTGAAAGGTTTAATTCTCCTGTTTCTGCTTACCCTGGTTTTTGGCTTCTCCTGCAAAAAGGAGGAAAGTACCGATCCGGGCAATCCTGACTCCAGTCCTGTTTTCTCCGGCTATCTCCCGGATACCGGTCAAATAATCAGCTATACCAACACAAAGGGCGAGGATTCTGATTTTGATTTTCATGCTCCGTCCTACAAGGACAATGGCGATGGTTCGGTCACGGATAACAATACCGGATTGATGTGGCAGAAAACAGACGGAGGTGAAATGACCTTCGAGAATGCCGCCGCATTTTGTAGATCAATGACACTCGGAGGGCACAACGACTGGCGTCTGCCAACTTCACATGAACTTTTCGGTATCAATGTATTTGACAATGTCAATCCGGCATTGAACACCAGCTATTTTACCAGGACGCTTGCAGAATACTGGTGGACCAGCGATCTGAGGGCAGATGCCGCAGCCAATATCTGGGTTACCAATGCAGGTGGTGGCATTGGCGCACATCCCAAGTCGGAAACCATCAGCGCCGGAGGAACCAAAAGATTCCATGTCAGGGCCGTGAGAACAACCTCTGTCTCGACGCTGCCATCCCTCCACTTTAAAGACAATGGGGATGGGACGGTTACCGACAACTACACAGGATTGATTTGGCAGAAAGTACCAAATGCCACGACACTGACCTGGGAGGAGGCACTTGTTTATGCCACTGGTTTATCCTTATCAGGAAAATCAGACTGGAGGATTCCGAACATCAGGGAACTTCAGTCGCTCAACGACGAAAAACTGATCATGCCATCTTTCAACAAAAGCTTTTTCCCCAATATATTATCAGGAAATTTCTGGAGCTCAACTTCCCAGGTAAATTCACCCTCGAGGGCATGGGACATCAATGTAGATTACGGAATCGTTTCCTACAACGATAAAACCATCAGGGAAAATGCCTTGTGTGTAAGGGGAGGCGGAAACTAAAAACGAATTGCGCTTTTTGAACCAGAAACGAATTTTCAGAATGATTTTTAAATCAGTCATCAAAGCCATTTTATTTTCTGCCACCCTATTAACGGCATGTTCAAAGGGTAATGTGTCGGTCGGGCAGGATCCCTCTCCGGTAGTATCTTCCGGCGAAAAGGGCTTCTCGGTTATTCTTGGCAGACCTACCGGTAATACGGTGACCATGAACATTCTTTTCGATCAGCCATCGGAGGTATTTTGGGAATATGGCACTTCTTCCGGCAACTATCCTTTTAAGACACAGACCTTTTCAACCTCAAAGGATACTCCACTCGAAATTGATTTCACCAATTTGGCAGCCAATACAAAATACTATTACCGTACAAGATACCACGGAGCCGGAACTTCAACAGATTTTCTGGTTGGAGCAGAACATACTTTTCAAACCCAAAGGATACCCGGAACAGCCTTCACCTTTACCATTGAAGCCGATGAACATCTTTACGACAAAAAAGGGGTGCAGAGTATCTATCAGATTTGTCTCAACAACCAGGCGACAGATCAACCCGACTTTATGTTTTCATTGGGTGATACTTTCGGGGATGATCACCAGGCCACAACCATCACATCCGCGCAATTGGATGCATTGCACAAATTTTACAGGCCATTCCTTGGAAGTTTGTGCAATTCTGTTCCTTTCTTTTTTTGCCTGGGTAACCACGAAGGCGAAAATGATTATTACATGGGACTAACACCTCCCAATAACCTGGCCATCAACGGAACCCTCTGGCGGAAATTCTACTATTCAAATCCATTCCCCAATGGTTTTTATACCGGAAATACAGACAGTGAGCCCTGGGGGATCTCCTCTCCGGAGAATTATTATGCTTTTACCTGGGGGGATGCCCTATTCGTGGTTCTCGATGTGTACCGCTACCAGAATAAGACCAATCCGAAGCCGGACGGATGGGACTGGACTCTTGGACTGAATCAGTATAACTGGTTAAAGAATACGCTGGAAGCCAGTAAGGCAAAATATAAATTTGTTTTTGCGCACCATGTTCGTGGCGAAGGAAGAGGCGCTGTCGCTTTGGCCAGATATTTTGAATGGGGCGGGTATGAATCGAACGGAACGACTTCTGGCTTTGCCGCCAAACGGCCGGGATGGGGCAAACCGATTCATCAGCTTTTTGTCGACAACAAAGTGAATATCTTCTTTCAGGGTCACGACCATCTTTTTGCACATGAAATGCTGGATGGCATCACTTACCAGGAAGTTCCCATGCCCAGCGATTCAACTTATCAGATTGGAATGCTTGCCAATGCAGACGCTTACAATGCCGACCAGATGGCCGGCACCGGACATTTGCGTGTGAAGGTCTCCGCTGCTGAAGTTAAAGTTGATTTTGTCCAGGCTTATTTTCCGCGTGATGAAAACGGATCGCGCAAAAACGGTCAGATTGCATTTACCTATTCAATTAAATAATATGAGCCTAAAAATCAGCAAAATGTATCCCAAATTTTATTACACACTTATTCTGCTTCTGGCCCTATTGATGGTTAACTGCCACAAAAGTGACAGTTCTGCCTCACAAGTTCCCGAAATTGTCACCACCACAGATGGTCTTGCTTTTTCCGAAATCCTGGGAAGACCAACCAACAATTCAATAACTGTCAATATTCTTTTCAGGCAACAAGCAGAGGTATATTGGGAGACAGGTACCACTTCCGGAAATTATACCGGCAAAACTGCCACCAGCACAGCGACAAAGGATCTCCCACTGGAGGTTGATTTGACCAATTTGACTGCAGACACCAAATATTTTTACCGCGTTCGTTACCGTCTGTCGGGTACAGCCACTTTTCTCGCCGGACCAGAATATACTTTCCATACACCAAGAGCCTCCGGCACATCTTTTTCTTTTGCCATTGAAGCAGATCCGCATCTGGACGACAATTCTGATACAACCTCCTATACCCTGACCCTTAAGAATATCCTTTCCAAAAGCCCTGATTTTTTGCTTGATCTGGGTGATACTTTTTTTTCTGAAAAGCAAGCCATCAAGACCCAGTCTGTAATTACCAGCCGTCACTTGTTGCTCCGGTCCTATTTTGACAATACTTGTCATTCTGTACCACTTTATCTGGTACTTGGAAACCATGAAGGCGAAGCTGGCTGGTCGCTCGATGGAACATCCGCCAGTCTTCCGGTAATGGCCTCCAATACTAGAAATCTGTACTTTCCGAATCCGGCTCCCAACTCTTTTTACAGTGGGAATTCCAAATCTGAAAACTTTGTCGGCCTGCGCAAAAATTACTACGGTTTTGAATGGGGAAATGCCCTGATCGTTGTCCTCGATCCTTACTGGTACACCACCACCAAGCCCGGCTGGGGTTGGACACTTGGCGCCGACCAGTACACCTGGTTTAAAAACACCATGACCAACAGCAAGGCCAAGTACAAATTTATTTTTTGCCACAATCTGGTGGGCGGGAACGGCAACGATGCCCGTGGTGGGGCCGAGTTTGTTGACTTCTTCGAACAGGGTGGCACCAACCTGGATGGCACTGCCGGCTTTGACAAATACCGACCTGGCTGGGGGAAACCCCTTCATACCATCATGAAGGAAAACAAGGCAACCATTTTCTTTCATGGCCACGACCATTTCTACGACAAACAAGACAAGGACGGAATCGTTTATCAGGAATGCCCCCAACCTTCGAACCGAAACATCACCAATACATCAGCTGCGGATTATGGTTATAAGGAAGGAGTGATCCTTCCGGGCAGAGGTTATTTACTGGTATCTGTCAGCAGTTCAAGTGTCAAAGTGGAATACATCAAAACATTGCTTCCTGCCGAAGAAGGTAACAATGGGAAAAATGGGGATATAGCTGCCTCGTATACCATCAATTAATATTAGAATGCTTAAACCGTCAGGAATGCAAAACCGGGAATCGAAATGAGCATCCTTTCATCCGTCAAACAATGCATCTTGAAAATATACTAACGGATTTCTGTAATTGCGATTTGATATTCAACAACATACTAATGTGAAATCTATGAAAATTCAATTAGTCCTACTCTTTTCTTCGCTGTTTTTGGTCAGTGCTTCCTGTAAAAAATCGGAAGAGACGGTACCACAGGATCCAACACCAATTACTGCCGTCAACCTGGTTGAGGTGTCGATTCCCGGTGGCGAATTCGACATGGGTGACCATTTCGGGTTTGTGGATCCAGCCCATCCAAGCGATGAACTACCCATTCACAAAGTAAAGATCAATGCCTTCAAGATGGCAACGACTGAGACCACCAACAAGCAGTTTCTCGATTTTCTGAACAGTTCGTTTTCAAAGGGATTGATTGAAGTGCGCAGCAACGTTGTTTATCAGGTAGGTGGAACAGATATCTATTATTATACCAACCAATATGCTTCGTACTATAGCATTGGTTTCGACGGAAAAACCTTTGCCATCGCGGATTTCAGGGCCAATCACCCGGTGGTCGGGATGCTGTGGAGCGGTGCCGCTGCCTATTGCAACTGGATGAGTTCCCAAAACGGACTGCAGGCTTGTTACAATCTGTCAACAGGCGTCTGCGACTTTACAAAAAACGGATACCGGCTCCCGACAGAGGCAGAATGGGAATATGCAGGCAGAGGAGGGCACATCAATCCCTATTACAATTATCCGAATGGGAATACAATCGATAAAGCAGGTGTCAATCTGCCGGAATCGGGCGATCCCTATGAAGGCACTTCCATTCCAAACACTACACCGGTTGGGTTCTATGACGGAAAATTAAAGCAAAAATCTGATTATAACTGGCCCGGAAGTCCTGCAACCTACCAGACCTCCAACGGGGTGAATGCTTTTGGACTCTATGACATGGAGGGAAATGTCTGGGAGTATGTGAATGACTGGTATGGCCAGGATTATTACAGTACAAGTCCATATGACAATCCCAAAGGACCTGCCACCGGATTCATCATGCCAGATGGCAAACCCTACCGGGGAATGCGCGGCGGGAACTGGTACAATGGCCTTGTCGTGAGTGGCATCAACGATGGACATTCGCGTGTTTCCAACCGCAATCCATCCTATTACCGGGGACCTCAGGATCCGAATCATCCCTACTATCATCTGGGATTTCGGGTGGCGAGGAACTAAGGGGAAAGACGAGAGGACTCGGAGACACGGAGAATTAGCGAGTGCAACTCCCTGGTATAGCTCCATGATCTGTCTGCGCCGGGCCTGCGGTTTCTGGGTTTGTCGAAGTTCTGTAAATATAATACGTGAATAACCGGTCCCTGAGCGAAAGCAAATGGCGGAAGGAAGGAGCTGAAAATTTATATTGAATGATGAATAAAATCTTTTAATACCATCAAAATGAAAACAAATAGCAATTGGAATCTGCTTTCTAAAATGGCTGTAATCTTGTTGTTAGCTTTTATGAGCATATCATGCAAAAAATCGGAAGAGGCATCAACAGACGACACAACAACTGACCCGATCGTGACTGATCCAGGTACCTCAACCAACAATATGGGTTTGATCCTGAATACCACCAAGGCTTATCCGGGTTATCTCCTCTTTGCCCCAAAACAATACACGGCCACTTACCTGATCAACAATGATGGACGCATCATGCACCAATGGACGGCCAGTCAATATCCTCCTGGACAGTCCGTATATCTTCTCGAAAACGGACATATCCTTCGGACATGTATGACGAAAGGTCAGCTTAGCAGCGGTGGAGGAGAAGGAGGAAGAGTCGAAGAGTATGACTGGGATGACAAATTGGTTTGGCAACTCGATTTTTCGACAAGTACTTATATGCAGCACCACGATATCAGAAGGCTTCCAAATGGAAACATTATTATGCTTGTCATTGAGAAAAAGACTTATGCGGAGTGCCTTGCCGCAGGATTTAATCCGGCGAAATTCCAGCCTGAGATTGCCCAGAAAGGGATGATGCTTCCTGATTATGTAGTAGAAATCAAACCAACCTACCCGATTGGCGGTACCGTGGTGTGGGAATGGCATACCTGGGATCATCTGATTCAGGATTTCGATGCAACCAAATTAAATTATGGGGTCGTAAAATCCCATCCCGAACTGGTCGATTGTGCCGGCGACCAAAAAGCGCTGCCCGCATTCTGGAACCACATGAATTCGATCGACTACAATCCGACATTCGACCAGATTGCCTTGAGTGTCAGGGGTAACAGTGAAGTTTGGATCATCGATCACAGCACCACTACCGCAGAAGCAAAAGGCCATACAGGAGGCAAACGCGGGAAGGGAGGGGATCTGATTTACCGTTGGGGGAATCCTGCCTGTTACAGGACCGGAACCGTAAGCGACCAGAGATATTTTCAGCAGCATGATGTCGAATGGGTCAAGTCGGATTGCCCGGGAGCCGGTAATCTAACCTGTTTTGACAATGGCCTCGGAAGGGGTGACTATTCTACCGTGGAGGAATTTACCCCGGCAGTGGATGCCAGCGGAAATTACACCATGGTAGCAGGAACGGTTACCGGACCCTCCACTTATACCTGGGTCTACAAGGGCACTACCGCCAATCCGATGTATTCTGAAAATATTTCCGGAGCACACCGTCTTCCCAATGGCAACACCATTATTTGCTCCGGAACAGTTGGCCAGCTTCTGGAAGTTAACTCTGCTCTCGAGATCGTCTGGAAATACATCTGTCCGGTAGCTGCTACCGGACCTCTTACCCAGGGAGCAACGATTCCCGAAGACGCCGCACGCAACGGGGAGCTGATGAATTCCGTTTTCAGGGTGTACAAATACCCGACTGATTATGCTGCTTTTACAGGCAGAACCATGACTGCCGGCAACAAGGTCGAGAAATAGCGGAATGCGAGTTGCACCTATCTTCAAATCTCCTATCTTAGTGGCAGGGATTGCATTCAAAAAAGCAAGTAGAATTTGGATTTTAGCCATTGGCGAATCGTGATTTGCAGACAAAATGCTTCCCGTAACCTGCAACTATAGATAGGATGACCGGTACATTGGAAGGAAGCTATTCCGTCAGACAGCGGAGTTCTCAGACTTACATTCTGGCAACCGCTTTTCTGGCCTTGTTTGCCATCGTAGGATTTGCACTCTACGGACCACCATTCTTTTATGATTTCATGACGAAAGAATTTGGTTGGTCGAGGTCCGTTGTCACCTCCGGAAATGCGCTTGGCAAATTGCTTGTAGCTCCCTTGTTTGGTTTTCTGGCAGGATGGATGATTGACTCCTACGGTCCGCGAAAACTGATGCTGACAGGTGCCCTGTTCGCAGGAATAGCACTGATCGGACTCAGTCTTTCGAGTTCCCTGGGCATGTTTTACCTTTTTTATGTTTTCAACGCCCTGGGTTATGTTTTTGGCGGTCCGCTTCCTTGCCAGGTATTAATATCACGTTGGTTTGATCAAAACAGGGGCAAGGCAATGGGTATTGCCTATCTCGGTATAGGAACCGGAGGTGCTTTGGTTCCTTTGATTTCTGCCGGTCTTGAAAAAAATATAGGCTGGCACATGGCGCTTGCTTCGCTCGGAGTCCTTGTCATCCTGATCGCCTTTCCAATGGCCTGGTTTATCAAAGACGAAGTCCGGGATACAGAAAAAAAGGCGAAAACCTCCACGATAGTTCCCATCAGGACGATTCTCCGAAATCCAAATTTTTATCTTCTGGCCATTGGGAGCATGTGCTCCATCGGTGCCGTTGGCGGCATTGTCCAGCATCTAAAACTATATCTGCGGGATTTGGATTATACCCAAACCAATGCCGCCCAGGTTGCCTCTTTTCTGATGTTTTCAAGTCTGGCCGGACGGGTTCTGATGGGCTTTCTTGCTGATCTGATCAACAGAAAGTACGTGATGATCCTGATTTACCTGATCGTCGCCTGCACCATACCACTGTTATTGGTTCCTGATTTTCCCGGTAGGATTTACCTTTTTGCTGTCATTTTTGGTGTCGGACTCGGAGGAGATTACATGATTATTCCTTTGATGGCGGCCGACTTATTTGGTCTGAAAGCCCTGGGACGGACCATGGGAATCATCCTGGTTGCCGACGGAATTGCAGAGTCACTCTTCCCGATGCTGGTGGGACATTTATACGATACTACCACCAAAAGCTATGCCACTGGATTCATCTTCCTGATCGGACTGGCACTGACCGGGGCGTTCATTGTGGCGTTTCTGCCGAAAACCGCCGGACGATCTGAAAAAAAGACTGCCGGATAAGCGACTTTCTGATTAATTAATCCCTCATACCATTGGTTTTGGAATGGGGATCGTTTAACTTTGATGCTCTCCGGGCCTGATGAAAGGTCTTCCTTCAGTTAAGAAGTGTATAAACCGGACCCTTTCCCTGACGCGGGGCAATCGAAAGTTGGAATTGAGAACATGAATATTTAGACATTTGATGCTTTATGATCATAGATTACAACCTACAATCAGCGGATCTGAAGGATAAGCTCCATCGTTTCTGGCAATTATCCGGAGAGAAGATCATAGCTATTGAACGCGAATATGATACTTCGGCGGGAGCTCCTGTTTTTACCGTGAAGGGTAAATACACTTCCCGCGGCTGGACCGAATGGACACAGGGGTTTCAGGTTGGATCGGCCATTCTGCAATTTGATGCCATGGGCGACGAATCCTTTCTGGAATTGGCCCGGAAGAATACGGTACACAGGATGGCTCCTCACATCAGCCATGTGGGAGTTCATGATCACGGGTTCAATAACATCAGCACCTACGGAAACCTCCACCGGCTCATGAAGGAGGGGAAGATCCCACGGAACGAGTGGGAATTGAATTTCTACGAACTGGCGCTCAAGGCATCCGGCGCCGTTCAGGCCAACAGGTGGAGCAAAATCCCGGAAGGGGGTTTTATTTATTCCTTCAACGGACCACACTCACTTTTTGTCGATACCATCCGGTCGTGCCGGGTTTTAATGTTGGCGCACGGTCTGGGCCATTATTTGCCAGGAGAAAATGACAGGCATGTATCCCTTTTCCGGCGAGGCATTAAACACCTTTTGGCCACCGCCAAATATTCAGTTTATTATGGCGACAGCCGCGACAGCTACGATGAATGGGGAAGGACTGCCCACGAGTCGGTTTTCAATCCCAACGATGGCAATTACCGTTGTCCCAATTCGCAGCAAGGATATTCGGGTTTCACCACCTGGACACGCGGACTGGCATGGGCTATGCTTGGGTTTGCCGAAGAGCTGGAGTTTCTGGAGACCGTCTCCGAAAGTGAATTTGAAAACTTTGGAGGGAAAGCGCAAATTCTCGGCATATTGCTGAAAGCCGCCAGGGCAACCTGCGATTTTTACATCGCACATACACCTGTCGACGGGATTCCTTACTGGGATACCGGTGCACCGGGATTGGTACACCTGAAGGATTGGCTCAATAAGCCTGCTGACCCATTCAACGATTTTGAGCCTGTCGACGGTTCTGCCGCCGCAATTGGTGTTCAGGGCTTGCTCCGGCTGGGGCGTTTCTTGAGCGAAAGAGGTGAGTCTGCGGATGGGAAGCGTTACTGGCAGGCTGGATTGACCGTTGCCTCCAGATTGCTTGAATCACCCTATCTTTCCGAAAACCCCGGGCATCAGGGTATGCTGCTGCATTCCGTTTACCACCGGCCCAATGGCTGGGACCATATCCCGGAAGGGCACCAAATTCCTTGCGGTGAATCGAGCATGTGGGGTGATTACCACCTGCGCGAAGCGGCATTGTACCTGTCAAGAATTATTTCAGGAGAAACCTATTACACCTTTTTCAACGCGATCAAATGACAACACTAATCAAGGATCTCTCGAAACTTTGCGTTCATACGCTCACGACCAAACCATGGGATATCGATGCGTGCGTGAGAAATTATTCGATGAAGGGAATCAAGGGTATCACCATCTGGCGGAATGTCCTGGAAAATAAAAATCTGAATGGCGTTAAAGCACTGCTTGACGACTTCGGGATGAATGTAGTTTCCCTTGCCCGTGGTGGTTTTTTTCCATCTGTCGATGCAGGGAAACGGCAAAAGGCCATCGACGACAATCTGCTGGCTATCGAGCAGGCGGCATCAGTGGGTGCACCTTTGATCGTGCTGGTTTGCGGTGCCGATGGCGGTCAGTCGCTCGAAAAATCCAGGGAGCAGATCGCGGAAGGGATCATGAAAATATTGCCTGCTGCGCAAAAGGCAGGGGTGAAACTGGCCATTGAACCGCTGCATCCGATGTATGCAGGCGACCGTTCGGCCATCAACACCATCCGTCAGGCCAATGATATGGCCGAAATGATAAACTCTAAGACGGTGGGTGTCGCAGTCGACGTGTACCATCTTTGGTGGGATCCTGAACTTCAGGCCGGGATTCAGCGCTGTGGGGCACATGGCAACCTTTTTGCCTTTCATGTCTGTGACTGGAATGTGCCAACCTCTGATTTTCTGAATGACCGCGGATTAATGGGAGACGGCTGCATCAACGTCCGTGAGATAAGGTCATGGGTCGAAGCTGCCGGTTTCAGGGGTTACATTGAAGTCGAGATTTTTTCGGATAAATATTGGGCCATGGATCAGAAGGCCTATCTGGAAAAAATCAAGCAGGCGTATCTGTCGAAGACTTGAAAAGTTGAGCGTACAAAGTAAAGAAACGGAGATACGGTGAGCGCAGGGGTAGCCCTGTGTGGAAGTCTTGAAAGTATACAGAAACGATGAAACGTGAAGATACTAAATGCGTTCGTTGCCCCGAAGGGGTATCCTGTTTGTAGTCCCGGGGTTGGGGATGCACAGAGATCAACCGTCCGCGGTAGCATTTAAGAAAGGGTGCCTGGATCCATCCGGACGGAAGATTCAAATTTTGAATGAAGCGCAATCGATCTTTCGGCTTCGCTCGTGGACCGATTCAATGATTGTTTTTTTTGGCAGATATAAATAATGAAATCGTAATTTTGATCAAATACAACCAATACTTTCTTATTCCTTGATAAATGGCAGAAAATCTTACCATCCACAAAGTTGGGATCATCATGAACGGTGTGACCGGACGCATGGGTACCAACCAGCACCTCATGCGATCCATCGTCGAAATCATCAAACAGGGCGGAGTCCAGTGCGGTCCGGCCGAATTTATCATGCCCGACCCGGTGCTCGTTGGCAGGGATGAGATCAAACTCAGGAAGCTTTCACAAATGTCGGGAGTCGAAAAATGGACCACAGATCTGGATTCGGTCATGAAGGATCCTGCCTATCAAATCTATTTTGATGCACAGACAACCGGCCGTCGTGCCGATGCCGTAAAAATGGCAGCCCTTGCCGGCAAGCATGTCTATTGCGAAAAACCCATTGCCAGCGATACCGCGACAGCGCTCGAGCTGTATGAGGTCTGCGAAAAAGCGGGAGTCAAACATGGTGTGGTGCAGGACAAGCTTTTCCTTCCGGGAATGCTGAAACTCAAACGGCTGATGGAAAATGATTTTTTCGGAAAAATATTATCGGTCAGGGGTGAATTCGGCTACTGGGTTTTCGAAGGATTCAACGTGCCGGCGCAGCGACCCAGCTGGAACTACCGGAAAGAGGACGACGGAGGAATCATTATCGACATGCTCTGCCACTGGCGCTATGTGCTCGATAATCTTTTCGGAAACGTAAAAGGCGTATTCTGTTTGGGGGCAACCCATATCCCAGAAAGGGTGGATGAGCAGGGAAAAGTATATAAATGCACCGCAGATGATGCGGCCTATGCCACTTTTGAACTCGAAGGCGGTATTATCGCGCACTTCAACTCCTCGTGGGTGACGCGGGTCAGAAGGGATGATTTGCTTACCTTGCAGGTCGACGGGACCAAAGGTTCTGCTGTTGCAGGCTTGCGCGAGTGCTGGACCCAGCATTACGGAAATACACCCAAGCCGGTCTGGAATCCGGATATTCCAAGTCCGATTAATTTTTTGGAGGGATGGTCGAAAGTTCCCGAGCAGGAGGTTTTTGGCAATGCTTTCAAGGTGGAATGGGAACTCTTCCTCAAACATGTGGTCAAAAATGAGCCCTTCCGCTGGACACTTCTCGAAGGCGCCAAGGGGGTTCAGCTGGCCGAAAAGGGACTCGAAAGCTGGGCGAAGCGGAGCTGGGTAGATATTCTGCCGCTTGGTTAGTGATCGGACTTCGACATTTTCCGCACGCATCATGACGACTAGGATGACTAGGATGACTGGGACGAGGGGCGAAAAAAGACTGGGAGACTTGGCGAGGGGGCGAGGGTGCGAATGTTACTCCCAAATTTTGATTCTTGAATTACGATTCCTGAACTTGTCTAAGGGAATACCTGACAATTGGATGACTGGGGCGAAGGGAAGAAAAAAGATGGAGGGACTGGGAGACATGGAAAATTCAACTCCCGGGTTCAGCCGCAGAGCGGCGACCCATTGGTAGCTGGAATGACGAGTTAAAAATGGGAAGCTTAGCCACGTAGTGGCGACATATTGGTAGCCCCGGGTGAAGCGGAGCGGAATCCGGGATTGAAGAAAGCGTGGAGATCACCGTCCGCGGTAGCAAGTTCAAAAAGGCCCGATGATTCATTCGGACGGAACAGACAAATGTGGAAAGAAGGTGGGTTCATCCATGATATCCTTCGATTCATTGGAGGAAACAAATTGAAGAATTGAATTTTAACCCCGGCTGGGGTTTCCTGTGAATAACCCCCGGTGCAACCGGGGGTCAAAGAATGATAGGAGACCATCGTCCGCGGTAGAATGATGAAAAATGTTCGATATTTATTTCGGACGAAAGAAATGAATTGAAAAAATAGCGTAATCCAAAATCGAACCCTTCGACCCTTCGGCAGGCTCAGTGGAGTCCAGTCTCGGGAACCGAACAAAATTAAAAATATTGACATGAACAAGGTAGCATTGATCACCGGAGGAACACGTGGTATTGGACTGGGAATTGCCATTGAACTGGCCAAAGCCGGATTTGATCTGGCACTGAATGGCATACGCGATGAGGAAACCGTAGAATCTGTCCTGGAGGATCTTCGACTTTTGGGAACCCGCGTGGCCTATTTCCGGGGTGACGTATCGATGAAAGAGGATCGGTCAAACCTCGTTCATGCCGTTTGCAAACATTTAGACAGGGTGAATGTTCTTGTTAACAATGCCGGAGTGGCTCCCCTGGAAAGAAGGGATATCCTGGATGCAACAGAGGAGAGTTTTGAGCAGGTGCTTCATGTCAATCTCCGGGGACCCTATTTTCTTACCCAGTTGATGGCCAACCAAATGATTGAAACCAAGAAATTTATGCCTGACGAATTTTTCTGCATCATCAATGTCTCCTCTGTTTCTGCAACTGTTGCATCCGTAAACCGTGGCGAATACTGTATCTCCAAAGCAGGGATCGCCATGGCTACCAAATTGTGGGCCGCCCGGTTGGGCGAGTTTGATATCCCCGTTTACGAAATCCAACCGGGTGTGATCAGGACGGATATGACCTCGGGGGTGGAGAAAAAATACGATCTTCTTTTTCAAAACGGACTGGCCATTCAAGAGAGATGGGGCTTACCCTCTGATGTGGGCAAGGTCGCGGCAGCCATGGCCACCGGAAGCATGCCCTATTCGACAGGACAAGTGGTAATGGTGGATGGCGGAATGACTGTGCCCAGATTATAATTCAATGCAGATCTAAGTTTAATTGATATCTGTCTTCTCAAAGAAATAGGAACTTAAAACAGATTGCTTCACACTTCGTACCTCGTGTTCGCAATGACGGTTCAATTTTTTGGTGGTGAGGGTGGAGAGAAGGAGGCGTTGATCAGGGTTTAATTTGGACAAAATTTTGGTGCGCCTCCTTCTCTCCACCCTCACATTATCAGAAGCATTCCGTCATTGCGAGCGCAGCGAAGCAATCTGTTGGTATTTATTCGAATAAAAAGCTTTCACCCGCAGGAGTAACAGCGAAGCAATCTGAAGATATTCATGTGAATAAAAATCTGTCCTTCAAATACAGAAAGGCAATCTGCAAAATTCCCACAGTCTGTTAAATAAGTACTTGGAATACTAAAAATTTGACAGCCAAACCCAATCAACTAAAAAATTAGTTAAATAATCTTAAAGCTATTGTATGACTATAAATATAGTTGTATGTTTGTAGGGAAGGATTGACAATAAAATGAAAAAATCATGCAATTAACAAAAGCGGAAGAACAGGTAATGCAGATCTTATGGGATTTGGGCGAAGGGTTGGTCAAAGACATACTCGATCGTTTCGAAGAACCGAAACCTGCCAGAAATACGGTATCCACAGTAGTAAGGATTCTCGAAAAGAAAGGCTTCGTCGGCCATAAGGATTATGGCAAAGTCTTTGTCTATTACCCGCTGGTGCTGAAGAAAGAGTATTCCGGCAAACAGCTTTTTGGATTGATGAACAACTATTTCAACAATTCCTTCCCCGCCATGGCCTCCTTTTTTGCCAGGGAGAACGACCTGTCGATCAAAGACCTCGAACTTTTGCTGGAAGAGACAAAAAGGGAGCTGGCTAAACGCATTAAAACCGAATAAAATGGAAGCAATCGGAATGTATCTGTTGAAATCAGCCATTTGGCTGTCAGGTTTCGCGCTGGTATATTTTCTGGTGCTGCGAAATGAACATTTTTTCAGGCTGAACAGGGTTTATCTGCTGGCCGGGATCATTGCTTCCCTGCTGTTTCCTTTTTATACTTTTCACTATGCGGTTATTTTACCGGCCATATCAACCTCCACCGACATTGGAGAGTTGTCTGCTGGAATGGTTGTTCCGGAACAGGCATCGCCTCTGACGATCTACTTCTGGATCTATCTGCTCGGCAGTTTGATTTTCCTGTTCCGACTGCTCTTTCAGACGTGGAAGATCATCCGGAAATTGCAAACAGCCGGTTATGAAAGAGCCGGTGCCATGAAACTGGTCCGTACGCCGGAATTTGTCTCTTCATTTTCATTTTTCTCTTTCGTCTTCGTCAATCCTTCAATTGCGACACAAGAGATGGAAGAGATCATGAACCATGAACGGGAACACATTCAGCAACGTCACTGGTTCGATCTGCTGCTGGTCGAATTGATCTGCATCGTGCAGTGGTTCAATCCGTTTGCGTGGATTTATGCCCATCTGATCCGTCAGAACCATGAATTCCTGGCCGACGAGAGTGCCCTGCAGCGTACAGCCGATCCGGCCGTCTACCAGGCAGCCCTGCTGAACCAGTTATTGGGAGTTCCTGTCTTCAGCCTCACCAATTCATTCAGTTATTCACTCAACAAAAAAAGATTTAAAATGATGAAAAAGAAAATAGATTCTCCTTTCAGAAAATTAAAGATGTTGCTGGTTTTGCCATTTGTTGCGATGCTGTTCTATGCCTTCGCGGTACCGGAATACCAGTACGGAAGTGACAACAATTCAGTGGAACCTCAGGAGAAAACTACCGATGTCCAAGGCCAGGTGGTGAAGGCAGATGGTACAACCCCTTTGCAAGGAACTTCTGTGATCGTGAGAAATTCAACTACCGGAACACTCACCGACAAGGATGGTAATTTTTTACTGAAAGACATTCCGGCCAATTCAGAACTGGTCTTCACCTTTGTCGGATTCAAATCAAAAGTTCAAAAGGTGGACGGTCAGCCGATGAAAATTGTCATGGAAGGCAGTAAAGTCGGACTTGAGCAGGTAACTGTGGTAGCATACGGAACCCCACCGCCACCACCACCCCCACCTCCTGCATCTTTTAGAGGGTTTGATGAGGCAAATCCTCCGTTGATTTATCTCGATGGCATCCTGATAACCAAAGCTGCCATGGACAAGGTTAATCCGGAAACTTTTGAATCCATCAGTGTAATAAAGGATAAATCGGCCACTGCTGTATACGGAGAAAAGGGAAAGAATGGGGTGATTTTGATTAAAACCAAGGGAAAAGACTGGAAAAAAGAGGTTGTTGTTGAGGGTTCAGGAACTCCGCCACCACCACCCCAATCTGTATCCGGCAAAGGGATAGATGATGCGAATCCTCCACTGATCTATTTGGATGGGAAAGCCATTTCAAAGTCCGAAATGGACCAACTTGGCCCGGATAAAATAGAAACTATCGATATACTGAAAGGTAAATCTGCCATTGATAGATATGGCGAAAAAGCTAGAAACGGCGTAATCCTGCTTAGTTCCAAAGGACACCAAGGTAATATTGTTTGGAAATCAGGTGATACCTATTCTCATGGGCAACGCCTTTCGAATAAAGATTCAGAAATAGTACTTCAAAAGGCTTACGACGTTGATGCAGTAAACCCTCCGATATATATTGTTGATGGTGTTCTTACAAACCCAAAAACTGCGGCTCTACCCAAACCAGATCAAATAAAAACTACTGTTATCATGAAGGAAGAAGCGGCTGTTGCTTTGTATGGAGAAAACGGTAAGAATGGCGCAGTTCAGATTACCACAAAGGCCAAACAAGAGGCAGTTATGGTTACAAAAGTCAACGGACCAGGACTGGATGGCGTATTTACGGTTGTAGAAGAGATGCCTGAATTCCCTGGTGGAGAAAAAGCCTTGAGGGATTTTATCGGTAGTACAGTCAGGTATCCATACTATGCCGTCAAGGAGAATATTCAGGGCAAAGTTTTTGTCACTTTCGTCGTGAAGTCGGATGGAACGGTAGGAAATGCCAAAGTGGTCAGGGGTGTTCATCCGTTGCTGGACGAAGAGGCATTAAGGGTGGTCAATTTGTTGCCAACATGGAAACCTGGTAAACAAGGTGGGAAAGAAGTCAATGTAGCTTATACCATTCCGGTTCAGTTTGCACTTGATGGGAACAAAGATGCCAAACAAGCGTTGCCCTTTCCTGCGCCGAAAGTTGGATCACAAAGAGCTGATGGCGTTTTCATTGTTGTGGAAGAGATGCCTGAATTCCCGGGAGGTGAAATGGCCCTTCGTAAATTCATTGCCGAAACAGTCAAATATCCGGTGGATGCCATCAAGGAAGGTATTCAAGGCAAAGTTTTTGTCACTTTCGTCGTGAAGTCGGATGGCACCGTAGCAGATGCCAAAATAGCCAGGGGCGTCCATCCATTGCTCGACAACGAAGCCATCAGGGTGGTCAATCTTTTACCAAAGTGGAAACCGGGTAAACAAGGTGGGAAGGAAGTCAGTGTGTCTTATACCATTCCGGTTCAGTTTGCGCTGGATGGTGCTAAAAGCGAGTATAAGACTGTCCCTGATCCGGCAGCAGGTCCACAAAAAGGGGAAAAGGTAGTATTTGTCGTAGTGGAAGAGATGCCCGAATTTCCGGGAGGCGCCAATGAGTTGAGTCAATTCATTGCAAAGTCGGTCAAATATCCTGCAGAGGCCATTAAGGACAAGACCCAGGGGAAAGTTTTAGTCTCTTTCGTGGTAAGCAGCTCGGGTAAGATAGAACAAGCAAAAATTCAAAGGTCTGTCAGCCCTGCACTGGATGCTGAAGCCATCAGGGTAGTCAACCTGATGCCCGACTGGAAACCCGGTAAACAACGCGGACAAGCCGTCAGCGTTGAATATACGATCCCGATCGAGTTCAAGCTAATGTAACAATTACAATGCATAGCATCAGGCCGCTTCAGTTTATCTGAGGCGGCCTCTTTTTTTATTGCCGTTGGCTTCAGCCAACGGATAGTTAGGATTGATTGAATCTGGCTTTAGCCAAATAATTGATGGATTGGCTGTAGCCAACGGCAATGAAAGAAAAACAAAACTCTTTCTCTCTTATCACCTATCTTCATTTCACTTAGTTATGGTTTTTTTATGTAATTTTTCAAAAAAATTACGGATACATGAACTCCAGGGAAAATCTTCAAAAAACACTGAACCACCGGCAGCCCGATCGTCTGGTGGTCGATTTTGGCGGAACAGCGGTGACGGGCATCCATTGTCTGGCGGTGAAGAACCTCCGTCACCATTTCGGGCTGGAAGAGATCCCCGTCAGGGTGATTGAGCCTTTTCAGATGTTGGGAGAAGTCGATGAGGAACTGATTCAGAAAATGGGAATCGATGTGGTTGGAGCTTACGGGAAGAACAACATGTTCGGCATTTGCAACAACGAGTGCGAATGGAAACGTTTCACCACCAACTGGGGACAGGAAGTACTTGTGCCGGAAGATTTCAATACCACACAGGATATGGATGGCAGTACCCTGATTTACCCCGGCGGCGACCGAAGCCTGCCACCCAATGCCAGGTTGCCCCAAGCGGGCTATTTCTTCGATGCCATCATCCGCCAGGAGCCCATTGACGACGATAAACTTGATCCGGAAGATAACCTTGAAGAATTTGAACCCATTTCGGAAGATACGCTCGATTACTGGGAAAGAACGGTCAGCCATCAGGCGGCCTCGGGAAAAGGTGTCATTGCAAGTCTGGGCGGCACGGCTCTAGGCGACATCGCACTGGTTCCCGGTATGCAGCTCAAAAACCCGAAAGGGATTCGTGATGTAGCAGAATGGTACATGAGCACCATCCTGCGACCTGATTACATCCATGCCATCTTTGAAAAACAGACAGAACTTGCCATCGCCAACTTTGCCAAAATTTATAGTCGGATCGGCAATCAGATCGATGCCGTTTTTATCTGCGGCACCGATTTCGGAACGCAGGTCTCCACCTTTTGCTCTCCCGATGAATTCACTGAACTTTACCTTCCCTATTACCGGAAAATCAACGACTGGATGCATCAAAATACGGAATGGAAAAGTTTCAAGCACTCTTGCGGTGCCGTCGAAACCTTTATGCCGCTGTTTATCGAAGCCGGATTCGACATCATTAACCCGGTGCAGATCAATGCCAGAGGAATGGATCCGCAACATTTGAAGGACAATTACGGGAAGGATCTTGTATTCTGGGGTGGCGGTGTGGATACCCAGAAGATGCTCTCCTTTGGCACTCCCGCCGAAGTAAAAAAGCAAGTCCTCGAAAATTGTGATATTTTTGCCAGGGATGGTGGGTTTGTTTTCAATACGGTGCACAACATCCAGGCCAATGTGCCTGTCGAAAACCTCGCCGCGATGCTGGAGGCGATCCGCGATTTCAACGGGTAGGAGTACAAACTATTGCTCGATAAAAAGCTGAGTTTTGGAATAAATAGAAAACAGGTCGCGCAATGCACGCAAAGGGACGCAATGTAACAAGGCGTTTTTCTTTGCGTCCCTTTGCGAACTTTGCGCGACAACTTGAGATTCAATTAATGATGCTGCAATTATTTGACATACAAAAGTTTAATATTGAGGATGCTGCCAAACTGGACGCAACACCCAACGATCCCCACGTGCATGAATGGGAGGAGTTGCTGGTTGGACTGGAAGGAGAGCTGGATCATTTCATCGACTTTAAATCTTCCCTGTTTGCGGCGCCTTATATCAGTTTTATCACCAAAGGCAAGATTCACAAGGCCAAACCAAAAGTAAGGAAGGGGAATCTGGATATCTGGCTGATCCGCTTCAAGAGCGAGTTTATTCCGGAGACTACTTTCCAGTTGTATGCCTGGTACCACGATCACGCAACACTCGAATTTCCGAAAGGCCTCTGTTTTGAGCGGATGAACCAGCTGTGTGCGATGATGTACGATGAAATGCAGCAGGCGAACACCGATTTTTCAGTGATCCGGCACCTTTTAAGTGCACTCTTTACGATGATTGAATCGCAGCGGAAGAGGATGGAGCCTCAGCCGCTTAATCAGAAGACCCAAAACATCACGTTCAGAAATTTCCTGAAAATTTTGGAGGAGAATTACCATCGTTCGGAAGGAGTGGATTTCTATGCCGAGAAATTGTTCATGTCATCCCGCAACCTGAACCTTATTTGTCAGAACATTTGGCAGCAGAGCGTTTCAGAAATTATAGAGACCAGAAAACTGATTGAGGCGAAAAACCTCTTGATTTCGACCGATCAAACGATTTCAGAAATTGGCTATGCACTGGGATACAATGAGAAAGCCTATTTTGCAACGGTCTTCAAGAGAAAATCCGGACAAACACCTACCGAATTTCGCGAGGAGATGAAATCGTTGATTTCCTGAAATTACAACACTATTTCCCAAAAGTGTTACCGGCGAGGAGGCCAAAGGGCTCATCTTTGTACCATCATAAATCAATAAAAAACAGATGATGGAAACGACAAAAACAAAATGGGGCATCGACCCTGTTCACAGCGAAATAGCTTTCAAGGTCAAACACCTGATGATCTCCAATGTCAAAGGAACTTTCAAGGAATTTGATGCAACGGTAACCACGGATGGCGATGATTTTTCGACCGCCCAAATTGGGTTCAGTCTGAAGCCTGCCTCCATTCAAACCGGTAACCCGGATCGCGACGGCCATTTGCAAAGTGCCGACTTTTTTGATGTGGCTAATTTCGATCTGATTACCTTTCAATCCAATTCGCTCAAAAATATCGATGGCGAGGAATTTGAACTGACAGGAAAAATGACTATCAAAGGAGTCACCAGGGAGTTGAAACTTGAGGCGGAATTTGGTGGAATCGCGACGGATCCATGGGGAAATACCAAAGCGGGATTTACATTGAACGGCAAAATCAACAGAAAGGATTGGGGCCTTACCTGGAATGCAGCACTGGAAGCCGGTGGTGTTCTGGTTGGCGAAGAGGTTAAAATCAGTTGTGAGATTCAACTGGTGAAACAATCCTGAAGAGGACATTCAATCTCTTTGTGTCTTGGTGTCTTAGTGGCCAAAAGAAATAGCCACCAAGATAAAAATAGAAAATAATTTGCATCGTATTCTGGAAGGCAGGATCATCAAGCATGGACAGAAAGAAATTTTTAAAAAGCATGACCGTTACAACTTTAATTGGTTCAGCTATGAAACTCGACGCTTTGAATAAATTCTCAGAATCAGCCGACAGCACTGCACAGATGCCGGTGCTGTTTCTGGGTCATGGTTCTCCGATGAATGCCATCGAAGAAAATGAATTCGTAACCGGATGGCGTGAGGCGGGGAAGACAATCCCCCGTCCCAAAGCCATATTGTGCATTTCTGCCCATTGGGAGACAAGAGGCACTTTTGTAACAGCCATGCAGAACCCGTTAACCATTCATGATTTTGGCGGATTTCCTCAGCGTTTGTTCGAAGTGGAATATCCTGCCCCGGGTAGTCCTGAACTGGCCGCAGAAACAAAAAAAATTGTGGCCAAAACGGAGGTTGGACTCGACCAGAAATGGGGACTCGATCATGGCTGCTGGAGCGTGGTGAAGCACCTTTATCCCGCTGCGGATGTTCCGATCATTCAGATGAGTCTGGATTATTACCAGACACCGCAGTTTCATTACGATCTTTCCAGGGAACTGGCTTCTTTGCGCAAAAAAGGGGTTCTGATAGTTGGCAGTGGAAACCTGGTTCATAATCTTCAGCGCGTGGCCTGGGATAAAATGGAGGTGCCCGGATTTGCCTTCGACTGGGCCACTGAGGCCAATGAAAAAATGAAGAAATTTATTCTGGAGAATGATCACAAACAGTTGATCAATTACAAATCGCATGGCAAAGCCTTCGACCTTGCCATTCCCACTCCGGAACATTTTTTACCCTTGTTATATATCCTGGCTTTGAAAGAGGAACATGAAAAGGTATCTATTTTCAACGATGCAGCGGTGGCTGGTTCACTTACCATGACGTCGGTAAAAATCGGCTAAACATCCAATTGGCGACTTTAACCGAACCTTGTCCTTCAAAATGAAAGCTGAATTTTTTTAACCCATTTTCATTGGCCAATCATGGATTGGAGGTTCTGTCTGGCTCGTAATTTTTAAACTAGCTCTGTCTGCTGAGATTTATTCCATACTTTTGTCCTCAGTTCAGGTAACCCTCCTCCTTTTTCCGGGGGGGTAACGGTTTTTTGAATATATAAATGACGAATATCGAAGCCACACACATCCCATCCACGGAATCCGTCCCGAATAAGAGCCGCATCCGAATTGCCGTTGCATTGGTCTATTTCAGCATGGGACTCTGTTTCTCATCGTGGGCAAGCCGGATTCCGGATATCAAAACGGCTTTGCAATTGAACGATGCGATGTTCGGAACCATCTTGTTCGCCTTGCCGGTGGGGCAATTTCTGATGATGCCCTTTTCAGGCAAACTTGTGACCCGTTTTGGAAGCTACCGGGTGATCCCTTTTGCTTTACCGGCCTATACCATTTGCCTGATTTTTCTTGGTTTGGTTCAGTCGGGTTGGCAGTTGGCATTGGTGCTGTTTGTATTCGGCATCTTCGGAAATGCTTGCAATATCTCCATCAACACACAGGGGGTCGCTGCAGAAAAAATCTACCGTCGCTCCATCATGTCCTCTTTCCACGGAGGATGGAGCCTTGCCGGTTTTACCGGTGCACTGGTTGGTATCGCGATGATCAACCTCCAGGTAACACCTTTTTGGCATTTTGCGACCATCGTTCTCGTTGTGTGGACTCTTGTATGGATTAATTTTCCCTTCCTGGTTCGCAGCAAACACAAGGCTAACCCGGATGAACCAAAACGTAAAATATTCAACAAGCCGGATGGTGCGCTGATTCAGCTCGGAATCATCGGTTTTTGCAGCATGGCCAGTGAAGGTGCCATGTTCGACTGGAGTGGCATTTACTTCAAGGATGTGGTTCATGCGCCGGCATCGCTTGTCGTTCTGGGTTATACGTCATTTATGGTAATGATGGCTTCCGGTCGCTTTGTTGCCGATTATTTTGCCTCTAAAATCGGCAGAAAAAGGCTGATGCAAATCTGCGGAGTTATGATCTCCACGGGATTGTTTACGGCCGTTTTCTTCCCTTTTCTGGTTCCGTGTACATTGGCTTTTATGTTGGTCGGGTTAGGAGTTTCGAGCATGGTCCCGGCTGTTTACAGTGCTGCCGGGCGACATTCAAAAGTACCTACCGGGATTGCCCTCGCCACGGTTTCAAGTGTGAGTTTCCTTGGTTTCCTGATGGGGCCACCATTGATTGGATATATTTCACAGGCCGCCGGATTGCGTTATTCTTTCGCTGTAATTGGGGTTTTTGGCTTGGGAATCACCCTTTTGGTTTCCAGGGTCAGGGCATTACAGAGCTAACAGGATGCGGCAAATAAATTTCTTTTACCTTTGTAGTTCAAAGAAATAAGATTTATCAGCATATGACTCATCATAATTCCGTCGTGGTAACCGATCAGCTCGAAAAAGAGCTTGGGTTACTGATTGCCAAATTTCCGGAAGACAAACTCTTTCTGGTTATGGACCGTAATACAAAAAGATATTGCCTTCCGCTACTTTGTGATGTGCCGGGAGTCGAAAAATTCAAGCAAATTGTCATCACAAGCGGGGAGGAACATAAGTCGATTGCGGCAGTGGAAAAAATATGGCTCTTCCTGAGTCAGAACGGTGCCGATCGCAAGTCGCTTGTGGTTAACCTCGGAGGAGGAATGGTGACCGACATCGGCAGTTTTGCCGCTTCTACCTTCAAGAGGGGAGTTGAGTTTGTTAATGTTCCAACCACACTGCTTGCCCAGGTGGATGCCTCGGTAGGTGGCAAAACCGGATTCAATTTCAACGGCTTGAAGAATGAAATAGGTGTCATCAATCAGCCGCTTCAGGTCATTATCGACACCCGTTTTCTGGTTACCCTGGATTATGATAATTTCATATCGGGATATGCGGAGATGATCAAACACAGCCTGATTCACTCACAGGATCACCTGACAGAACTGAGGAAGTTTGATTTGTTGAATCCTGATTACGCGGAACTTCAGACCCTGATTACCCATTCCGTGATGATCAAAGGCTATTTTGTACAGAAGGATCCCCTCGAAAAAAATATTCGGAAAGCTTTGAATTTCGGGCATACGATTGGCCATGCTTTTGAAAGCCATTCCCTGAAACAGTCAAAACCCCTGCTGCATGGACACGCTGTGGCCTTTGGTATGCTGGCTGAACTTTATCTTTCCAAACTGCATTGCGGATTTCCGGATGGGACTCTGCACCATTTGTCGGACTGGATTCGTTCGGTCTACGGGAAGTATGTCATATCGGTCAATGACTACGAAGCATTGTACGAATTGATGGGCCATGACAAGAAAAACGATGGACAAAGGATTAATTTCACACTGATCACCTCAGTCGGAGACGTTGAAATTAATCGCAATTGCACGAAAGAACAGATTTTTGAAGCGTTGGATTATTTCCGCGAGATCAACAATGACTGAATCAATGATTACCCATTTGTCTAAACCCGATTCTCGGATTTCCGGGGAAATCACGTTGCCGGCTTCCAAAAGCATCAGCAACAGGGTGCTTATCATCAATGCATTGAGTTATTCGTCTTTTCCCGTAAAAAACCTTTCCGACTGCGATGATTCCATCGTGATGGACAAGGTGCTTCAGTCGGACACGAACCGTTTTGACATTGGTCATGCCGGAACTGCCATGCGTTTTTTAACGGCTTACCTCTCCAAAATTGTGGGTGAATGGCACCTGACAGGTTCCGAAAGGATGCAGCAAAGGCCCATTTCCATCCTGGTGGATGCACTTCGGAAAATGGGAGCTCAAATTGAATATACCGGCATCGAAGGATTTCCACCGCTGAAGATCACCGGAACCGCGCTCAGGGGAGGAACCATCGAACTGGATGGAAGCATCAGCAGCCAGTACATTTCGGCTTTGCTGATGATCGCACCAACCGTTCAGGGAGGTTTGTCAATCAGACTGAAAAATAGCATAACCTCCCGGGCCTATATCGAAATGACACTTCACCTGATGAAGAAATTCGGAATCAAATACCAATGGAACGGGAATGAGATTCGAATTGAAGCGCAATCGTACAAGTCGATCCCGTATTCTGTGGAGTCAGACTGGTCAGGAGCCTCCTACTGGTATGCACTTGCAGCTTTGTCTGATCATTGCGATTTGTATTTGAAAGGACTGTACCTGAATAGTTTGCAGGGAGATGCGGTTCAGTCGGAGTGGTTTGAAAAATACTTTGGAATTAAATCGAGGCAGGAAGGGGATTCGGTACGTTTAACGCGGAACAAGGAGGTGCCATTGAAGAAATTAGTACTGAACTTCATCGAAAACCCTGACATTGCCCAGACTTTCGTCGTCTTGTCGATAGGTAAAAAACTGCCTTTCCATTTTACCGGATTGAAAACGCTGAAGATTAAGGAGACCGATCGGATCTCTGCCCTGAAAAATGAGTGTGCCAAATTAGGTGTTGTGCTGACAGAGCCGGCAGATGGTGAACTTGCATGGGACGGGACACTTTCAGCTTCCAATTCTGAGAATGAACCTGTTATTGCCACTTACGACGACCACCGGATGGCCATGGCCTTCGCTCCTGTTGCCATGTTCAAGGGATCAGTCGGGATCGAAGATGCGATGGTGGTAACCAAATCGTACCCCTCCTTCTACATGGATTTGCAAAAGGTTGGCTTCAAGGTGGAAATTCCTACTCCTTAATTACCTCAACTTTCATCCGGATATTTTCCAGCGGACGGTCGCTTTTCCCGGTAGGTTGCGCGGCAATTGAGTCAATAACTGCCATCCCTTCAACAACTTCCCCGAAGACGGTATAGCCCCCATCGAGGTGAGGAATCCCACCAAGCGTGGTGTAGGTTTCAATTTGTTGTTTGGTCAGTCTGATCGGATTTTTGTCTATCTGCCTTTCTGCCTGTTGTCTGATTTTTGCCAGAATTTTGTCATAGCCTTCCTGATTTCTGGCCATCTGAAACAACATCAGCGTATCAATTTTATCGGCTTTGAGTTTGAGAAACAGCGATTCCACGGCTCTGCCATTTAGGTTTTGTTCGATGGATGGAACATCGTCATACTTGTAAACTTTCCCTTGTGCCAGATAAAACTGGGTAGCAGAGGAGCGACGCTCCGGATTTTCTTCGTCTCCGTTTCTTGCTGCGGCAATCACCCCTTTTTTGTGGATAATTCCCGGTCTGATTTCAGCAGGTAGGGTATAATTCAGGTCGCCATCTCCCAACATCTGGTCTTTGGTTGCCCTTTTGGATTGCGGATCACCTCCCTGAACCATAAAACCCTTGATCACCCTGTGAAAAAGCAGGCTGTCAAACACCTTTTCCTTGGTCAGTTTCATGAAATTATCGCGATGGAGTGGTGTCTCGTTGTACAAGACCACTTTCATGTCGCCATATTGCGTCTTTATCAGTACCATGGGACCTTCTGGCACAGATTTGTTTTGCGAAAAAGAGCAGGAGGAGATGGAAATAACAAGGATAAGCAGGACTGATTTCAGAAAAAAGTGTTTCATAGGGGTTCAATAAAGGTCTTAAGATTCAAAGATAAGAAAGCTCTCAACACTTTTTAGGGCGGTCATCCCTTTTTTTTTAATTTTGCACATTGATCCCATTAAACAATGACCATGGAAAAGTTAACGCTGTACAACACCCTGACCCGCAAAAAAGAACTTTTTGTCCCGATTCTCAAGGATCATGTCGGGATGTATGTCTGCGGGCCAACTGTTTATGGCAATGCCCATCTTGGTCATGCAAGACCGGCGATTACTTTCGACCTCCTTTTTCGCTTTCTGTTGCACATTGGCTACAAGGTCAGGTATGTGCGGAACATCACAGATGTTGGTCACCTGGTGAACGATGCGGATGAAGGGGAGGACAAAGTGGCCAAAAAAGCAAAGGTCGAGGAGTTGGAACCGATGGAGATCGTGCAGATTTATACCAACAGCTACCGGCAGAATATGGGACAGCTCAATGTGCTGCCTCCCAGCATAGAACCTACTGCCTCTGGCCATATCATCGAACAGATTGAAGCCGTCAAAAAAATAATTGAGGCAGGATTCGCCTATGAAACAAACGGTTCGGTCTATTTTGATGTGGAAACCTACGCGAAGAAACATCCGTACGGTATTCTCTCAGGCAGAAAAATAGAGGATCTTTACACCAACACCCGTGATCTGGATGGTCAGAGTGAGAAAAAGTCGGGACTTGATTTTGCCTTGTGGAAAAATGCGCTGCCTGAGCATATCATGCGCTGGCCTTCACCCTGGGGAACCGGTTTCCCGGGATGGCACACAGAATGTACGGCCATGAGCACCAAATACCTTGGAGAGACTTTCGATATACACGGTGGCGGACTGGACCTCCTTTTCCCCCACCACGAAGCTGAGGTGGCGCAGGGAGTGGCTTGTTTTGGTCACCAAACTGTTCATTACTGGATTCACAATAACATGATCACCATCAACGGTCAGAAGATGGGTAAATCGCTTGGAAATTTTATCCAGCTGGATGAATTCTTCACCGGTACGCATCCGTTGCTCGAAAAAGCGTATGATCCGATGACCATCCGATTTTTTATGCTGCAGGCACATTACCGCAGTCCGCTTGATTTCTCCAACGAAGCCCTGCAGGCCGCGGAAAAGGGATTTGAACGCCTGATGAATGCCATGGCTTTACTCCAGGATCTCAGGACAGCAGCCACTTCAACCATTGACGTCAATGAATTGAAAAACAATTGCTATGCGGCATTGAACGATGATTTGAACAGTCCGATCCTGATCGCGCATCTCTTCGATGGGGCCAGGATGATTAATTCCATCAATGACGGGAATGCCACCATCACCGAAAAGGATCTGTCCAAACTGCAGAAACTTTACAGCGAACTAGTTATTGATGTTCTGGGACTTCAGCCTCCTTCAGGCAAAATGGATTCTGCCTCGGGTGAAGTGCTGGGGAAGGTAGTTGAACTTTTGCTTACGCTGCGCCAGGAAGCCAAAATCAAGAAAGACTGGGCTACTTCTGATCAGATACGGGATCGTCTTACCGCCATGGGTTTCGAGATTAAAGACACCAAAGAGGGGGCCGACTGGAAATTAAAAAGTTGATAACTGAAAATGAAAATGAGATTTACTTTTTTTATTTTAACTGAATTGGGTTCTTTCGATGGACAAGAAAGCCAGTATTGATCAATATCATAAATTGAATCACCTTTAACTTTCCACTTTCAGTTATCAACTTTTCATCTTTGCTAGTTTTTCTCCCTTTTCACATAAGTGGTATGCAGCAGTTCATGTGAAAGATGACCGAGCGGATGGCCAAGGAATTCTTTATACAAGGCCATTACATCCTCATTCTGGTGCGATTTGCGCAATTGTTTGCCCTCATCTTCACGGTAGATGGCCTGCAACCGTTTGAGGCGTACCAAATCATCTACAGGCCTTGGTTGACCGCCACCGCTTATGCATCCACCGGGGCATCCCATTACCTCAATAAAATGATAGGGGCTTGTTCCCATTCGAATCTCTTCCATCAATTTGGAGGCGCCCTTTAATCCGCTTGTCACGGCAACTTTGACGGTAACTCCATCCAGAAAAGAGAAGGCCTCTACCGGATTTTCGATTTTCAGATCAGCAGTTTTTATCTGCTTTAATCCGACCAATGGCTGAACATGCAATGACTCCATGGGCAACTCGCGACCTGTTACCAGCTCATAAACCGTTCTGATGGCAGCTTCCATCACACCACCTGTCGTCCCGAAAATATCGGCAGCTCCGGAAGATAGCCCAAGCGGTGCATCAAATTCGGAATCAGTCAGATGGGCGAAGTCAATTCCCGCATCCTTGATCATCCTCGCCAGTTCACGGGTAGTAAGAACGGCATCCACATCCCTGATCCCGTTGGATTCCATTTCGGGTCGGGTGATTTCAAATTTCTTGGCGGTACACGGCATGACCGACACCATGAAAATATCTTTCGGATCAACATTGATCTTTTCGGCAAAATAGGTTTTAACCAGGGCTCCCAACATCATGTGCGGTGATTTGCAGCTGGACAAGTGACCAAGATGAGAGGGATACTGATGCTCCACATATTTGATCCAGCCCGGACTACAACTGGTGATCATCGGCAAAACTGCGGCTTCGGAGGTGGTGAAGGTCTCAGTCACCCTTTTAAGAAACTCTGATCCTTCCTCGAGGATCGTAAGGTCGGCAGCGAAATTGGTGTCAAAGACATAGTCAAATCCCAATTCACGCAACGATGTAGCCATCTTCCCGGTGACGAGAGTACCCGCTTCAAACCCGAATTTTTCGCCCAATGCAACCCTGACAGCAGGGGCAGTCTGAACGATCACCGTTTTGGACTTGTCGAGAAGGGCATCCCATACCTGCTGCGTCGAATCTTTTTCTTTCAAGGCGCCAACCGGACAGACCACAATGCACTGTCCGCAATTGGTGCAAATAGAATGGCCAAGGCTTTCATCTTCCGAGGGACCAATGAAAGTGGCAAATCCGCGGTGATGCGCATTCATCACGCCAACACCCTGAATTTCGTTGCAGACAGTCACACATCGCCGGCAAAGGATGCATTTGGAACTATCCCTTACAATGGAATCGCTGGTACTGTCGACCACGTCTTTCGACATGACTCCCTCGAACCTGAAACCATCTATCTGAATTTGTTCGCCAAGATCCTGGAGTTCGCAATTTTGGTTTCGATGGCAACCGAGGCAGTTTTTGGGATGGTCAGAAAGGATAAGTTCATAAAGTACCTTTCGTACTTTCCTGACTTTGGAAGTGTTGGTATGGACAACCATTCCTTCCTTGACCTCCGACACGCAGGAAGCCATCAGATTTCTTGCTCCTTCGACTTCAACCACACAGATCCTGCAGGAACCCATCTGGTGGACATTTTCCAGGTAGCAAAAATGGGGAATCAGGATGTTGTTTTGCTTGGCAGCTTCGAAAATGGTGGTTCCCTCTTCGGCCTGGATGGTTTTATCGTTGATTAAAAGTGTTACGAGTGACATAATTTCAAAATTTGCGGGTTAGTGTTTGGAACATTGCAGACAACGCATAGCTTCCGCGATGGCATTGAGCTTATGAAATCCCTGTGCTACTTCTTCGAAACTGGTGCGGCGTTTATCATCATCGAGATATCTCATCGGAAACCGTTCGTGTTCGATGGTGTTCGCCTCATCGGGGCGCAGGTGAGGTATATCGATGGGTTCTCCCGTATTCAGAATGCCTTTACCTCCCAGGTATTTGTCGATCGATTTTGCGGCCACTTTTCCGTCTGCAATGGCAGTAATCACTACATCTGATCCCCTGGCAACATCACCTCCTGCAAAGACCCCTTTTTGTGTGGTCATTTGGGTGGTATTGTCCACAACGAAGGTTCCCCAGTCGGTTAATTCAACATCCTGACGCGTCACAAACGGAAGGTCAGAATACTGGCTGACTGCCGGGATGGCCATGTCGATGTTCAGGGTAAAGTGCGAATCCAGTTGTTTGACTGGGATTCTCCGCCCGTCTTTGCCGAATTCACCCGGCTCCATCTTAAGACATTCAATCTGCCGGACAGCCCCATTACCCAGAAAACGTACCGGAGCGACCAGTTCATGCAAAATAATTCCTTCATCCAGCGCATCCTGGACTTCGCGGCGGTCGGCAGGCATCTCTTCGCGTGTTCTGCGGTAAAGAATATGCACTTTCTCTGCACCAAGGCGCAAGGCTGACCTGGCGGCATCGAGTGCGGTATTTCCACCTCCAATTACGGCAACGACCCCTTTGACGCTTACCTTTTTGTTGAGGTTGATGTCCTTCAGAAAATCAAGACCATGGTATATGCCCTCCTTTTCTTCTCCTTCAATGCCAATTTTACGCGAAAGCTGGGTGCCTGTGGCAATATAGATGGCTCCATACTTGGCTTTCAACTCGGCGAAAGTGATATGCTCACCCACCTTGGTGTTGTAGATGACGTTGATGCCTGATTGGATAATGGAGTCAATCTCCTTTTTCAGTACGTCTTTTGGTTGCCTGTATTCAGGGATACCATAGGCCAGGATTCCGCCTGCCACACTTTTCTCTTCATAAATATCTACCGTATACCCTAACCGGGAAAGATAATATCCGCAGGTGAGCCCGGAAGGACCTGCCCCGATGATACCGACCGATTTGCCATTTTTTTGAAACATCATGTTCATGTAAGGTTCATCGGAGTTGAGTACATAATCGGCGGCATAGCGCTTTAAGTCGGCGATCGCGATAGATTCGTCGAGCGAAGCGCGTCGGCATTTGCTCTCACAAGGATGCGTACAGACCCTTCCGCAGATGGATGGGAACGGGTTGTCCTGGCGGATCAGATTGTAAGCGTCCTTCACCCTACCTGCCGCAATTAAGGCGATATAGCCGGGTACGTTCACTCCTGCCGGACATGCATTCTGACAGGGAGAAATGAACAATTCGCTACAAACTCCTGACCGACAGTATTTTTGGTGTATGTGTTCGTCGTATTCGTGCCTGAAATATTTGATGGTACTCAAAACCGGATTGGCGGCTGTTTGACCGAGTCCGCAAATGGCAGATTCTTTGATGGAAGTGCCCAGTTCAATGAGTTTTTCGACATCTCCGGGTTTTCCTTCACCTACCGTGATGCGTTCCAGAATCTCAAGCATCCGTTTGGTCCCAAGCCTGCAGGGGGTACATTTTCCGCACGATTCTTCCTGAACAAAATCCATGAAGAACCTTGCCATATCTACCATACAGGTGTCTTCATCGGCGCTGATGAGTCCGCCGGATCCCATGATGGCTCCATGCTTGACCAGTGAGTCGTAATCGATCGGTGTGTTGAGGTGTTCTGCGGTCAGGCATCCTCCGGAAGGACCTCCCGTTTGAGCAACCTTGAAATTTTTATGTTTCGGAATACCTCCGCCAATATCGAAAAGTATTTTTCCCAGAGAGATCCCCATCGGGACTTCGATCAATCCTTTCATCCTGATGTCACCGGCCAATGCGAAGACTTTGGTTCCCTTGCTCTTTTCTGTTCCGATGGATGCAAACCATTCGGCGCCCTGGAGCAAAATGGGTGCGATGCTTCCGAAGGTTTCCACATTATTGATGACAGTTGGTTTTTCGTATAATCCGCGTTGAACCGGGAAAGGAGGTTTTTGGGTAGGTTCGCCTCTTCGGCCTTCTACGGAGGCCATGAGGGCTGTTTCTTCGCCACAGACAAAAGCTCCGGCACCGATACGGATCTCGATGTCGAAATCGAAGCCTGATGACAAGATATTGGTGCCAAGTAATCCTGCTTTTTGCGCCGCTTTCAGGGCGATGGTCAGCCTTTCGATGGCGATGGGGTATTCGGCACGGATATAAACCACACCCTTGGTTGCACCAATGGCATATCCCCCGATGATCATTCCTTCAATCACCGCATGGGCATCGCCTTCCAGCAGGCTTCGGTCCATGAATGCACCCGGGTCACCCTCGTCCGCATTGCAAATGATATATTTTTGGTCGCTAATTTCTTTGGAGGCCATTTCCCATTTCAATCCTGTGGGAAAACCACCACCACCTCTCCCGCGCATCCCTGATCTTTTGACTTCATCGACTACCTGGACAGATGTCATGGAGGCGAGAGCCTTGCAAAGGGCGAAATAGCCGTCATTGGCAATATATTCCTCCAGGGAGGCAAAATCTATGGTGCCACAATTGCGGAGAACAATCTTTTTTTGATGCTTGAAAAAATTGATGTCCTGCATATGGGGAATTTCTTTCCCTGTCTCAGGATCCTTGTAGCAATATTTAAGGTCAATCTTTCCCTTTTTGATATGCTCCTTGACGATGTGGGCCATATCACTCGGTTTCAGGTTGCAATAAAGCGTCTGACCCGGATTAATGATCAGGGTTGGCCCCAATGTGCAGGCACCCATGCAACCGGTCAGATTGATCTTTACTCTGTCAGTCAGCTTTTCATGTTCGAGCGCTCTGACAAAAGCTTCCTTTACTTCACGACAGTCGGAGGAAAGACAGCCTGCTGCGTAGCAAACATGCGCAACATACTGGTATTTTGACTCCTGTTCCTTAAACGATGTTTTGACATCATTCAGATCTTTCAGAGATTTGATATACATAATTTATTTGAGTTTGATTATCCGGAATTAAACAAAAGCAGAGAGCGAATATTATTTCAGCATGCCGAGAATGCGGTGCAATTTATTGGGATTCACCTGTTTGTAAACCTTGTCGTTGATGGTCATGGCAGGGGCCAAACCACAGGCACCGATACAACGCATTACCTGAAGTGAGAATATTTTGTCATCGGTGGTTTCGCCCACATCAATGCCAAGCACTTCTTTGAGCTTGTTGACCACGTCTTTTCCACCCCTCACGTAACAAGCCGTGCCAAGACAGATGCCAACTGTGTACTTGCCCTTGGGTTTTGTCGAGAAGAAGGAGTAAAAGGTGAGCACACTGTTCACTTTCGAATTGGGGATATCCATCTTTTGGGCTATGAATGACTGCACCTCCGCAGGCAGATAGCCAAAAATAGCCTGGGCCATATGAAGGATCTGAATCAGGTTATTTTCCTTCCTGTCATAATCGTCCATTACCTGTTCGAGCACACGGTACTTCTCTGTCTCGGTCATGGAATGAACACTACAAATTTCTTCGTGCGTAATCATAAGTTTTCTGGCTTTTTAGTTTGTCAAAACTGCTCTGAATGAGCTGCATTCTTGGGGAGAAATGGCTCAATCGGACAGCTTCACTGCCTCAAAGCTAAAAAAATAAAGGAGTAATATATAATGACTTATGTTAGGATTAGGTTAAATATTTGATTTTTTTAAGATTTTGTACTAAAAATCGAAAAAATGGATATAGGCATATATGTACATGAAAACAAGTGTATTGGAAAATATGAGCCTAAATAGCACGAAAGAGTCAAAACCACTTTAACTGTACTCGAAATTTCAGTTGACATTCAACTTCGAAAACCATCAAAACAGAAACCGGAGTTTTGAAGAAACTAAGTTTGGACTTAATCCAGTAACTCTCCGGTGAAACGGGATTTCTTGAAAAAATTGTATTTTAAAACGCAATAGATGGCACGGACTCCATCCCTCCATCCGATTTTTTTTCCTTCAGCATAGGTGCGTCCGTAATAGGATATACCGACTTCATAAATCCTGATATTTGGAATCTTTGCGATTTTGGCCGTTACTTCAGGTTCAAAGCCAAAGCGCTTTTCGTCCAGCCTGATATTTTTGATGATCCTGGCATCGAATAATTTGTAGCAAGTCTCCATGTCTGTCAAATTGAGATTGGTGCACATGTTCGAAATGAAAGTCAGGAAATTGTTGCCAATGGAGTGCCAGAAAAACAGGATCCTGTGCGGATTATTGCCCATAAACCTTGAACCGTAAACCACATCTGCAAATCCCTTCACCACGGGTTTGAGTAAATCATTGAATTCTTCGGGGTCATATTCAAGGTCCGCATCCTGAATGACAACGAATTCGCCGGTGGCAACCCTGATTCCCGTATGAAGCGCTGCCCCTTTGCCCTGGTTCTTTTCATGTTTGAAATACTGGATGTTTAATCCCGGATTGGCCTTCATGTAGTTTTGAATGGCTTGTTCGGTCTGGTCCTTTGAGCAATCGTTTACGATGATAATTTCCTTCTCAATACCATTGATGAGTTGAACCGGTTTGATTTTATTCAGAATCAGGTGGATTGTATTTTCTTCGTTGTAGGCCGGTATGACAATAGAAAGTTTTTTGATCTGTTTTTCAATCATCTTGGTATATTATTGAATTTCAATTAAGTAATCATTTTTGAGACATTGGCTCCGGGTTTTGGCATAGAGAAAAGGCAATTCCAGGGCAGTGACCTTGAAGGATGGAAATACTTGCACTTCCCGGTAAGAAATTTGGCTTCTCTTAATTTCTTCCAGATCCAGGCCATTCAGATATACCCAGGTTCCGGTTTTGAGGTTTCTGATGGTAACTGAATCCACGGTAGGAGTTAATCTTTTGGCATAAAAATCGAATGAACAGTCGGACTGCTTGTAACAATAGACTTTCTCTTCAGGGATTTTGTTGGCCTCCATCATTCTGCCCGCCTGGGAGGTTGACTGATAGCTGAGCAGGTTGGGATAGAAATTCAGTCCCATGAGCATGTTGAACCCGATGGCCGTGACAAGGGTTGGCAAAAAGATACGTTCAACGGATCCTTTTAAGGTTCTGAACAAATAGAGGTTCGTTGCAAACAACAGGGCCAGTACAGTTGGAAGAACCGGGTTTTTTGGCGGAAAGAAGAAAATAAAATCAATCAGGATCAGCAGCCAGAAAAGTTGCATGATGCCAAACTGAATTTTGGAGATACGCGATTGAAGCTTTCCTTTGAGCTCGTAAATAAAGTCGGCTGCCAGGATGGATGCAAAAGGGAACAGGACGAAAATGTAATGGGGAAGCTTGTATTTTGACAAAGACAAGGCGAAGAAAATCAGAACAAAACCACCGAGGGTGATATATTCTTCATCGTTTCCACTCTTGAATTTCCGGAGAATTATTTTTCTGATTTTCAGGATCAGGGCAGGAATAAACAAAAGGACCCAGGGTTGGAAATCCCAGAGGATGGAATGAAAGAAAAAGAAATAACCGGCATCGTTTTGCCAGTAATTTTCTCCGGTTATTCTGCCGAAACTCTGTGTCCAGTAAAAGAACCTCAATCCCGATGGGCCATTAAGTCCGTAAACGGTTTTTTCGGGATGAAGATCATATTGGGTATAGAGGCCCCAGCTCATTGGAATCAGAGTAATGGCAATGATGATGAGCAGGACCAGCCATTCCGGCCTGAAAATATTTTTCCACTGCCTTTTCAAAATTAAATCGCTGCCAAAAGCCGCTGCCGGAATGATCAGTGCGATGGGTCCTTTTGCCATCATGGCGCATCCAATGGCGATAGATGCCAGAATCAGGTTTTTCCACCTGGGTTGAATCAGGTATTCGCTGAGCTGCCATACCGAAAACATCACAAGACCCAGCAAGGTGGTATCTGTTCGGACGTCGTTGGTGATGAGGAACAAAGCCTGACTGCTTGCGACGATAAGGGCGGCAAGCGTTGCCTTCTCCCTGCTGTAATAGATGCGGGCAAATCGCCAGGTGCTGTAAATACCCAGAAGCGCAATCAGGACGGAAGGTAATTTGTAGGCAAAATTCGATATTCCGAAGATAATAAATGAGACAGACGACAACCAGAACAAGAGCGGAGGCTTATCCAGATAATCCTGTCCCTGTTGGAACACGTGCAGGAAATTTCGGGTAAAACTCATTTCCATGGAAATCTCAGCATACTGTGCTGCATCCACTTCCATCACATCTATGAACAGATTGAAAAAGTAGACCAGCAAGATGGCACCGAATAAAATGGTGTAACGATGCTCCTGGAGTTTCCCTGTTAGATTCTTTATTTTCAAGGCTTTTCTAAGAATTTATAATTATTTTATGGCAGACCAAAAATAGATAAATATTGTGAAAGGAACATAAACCCTCTTTCCCCGCTGATCGTCCATCAGGCAGAGCAATCCTTGCCAACGGTTTCATAATAAATAATGATTGGAAGAATTGATTGTTTTTTTGAACAATTGATGACAACTTAAGGTAACTTTGGAAGAGTCATTCTGAAATGGGAGGCCAAGGACTAATTCCTTCAGACCTCCATTTTCGCCTATTTTTAACCAAAATTTAGCCATGCAGAAAATCCAGTCAATTTTTGAAAAAGAGAGTTTATTCGGGTTCAACGAAACAGTTGAGCTGCTTATCGATGCAGCTACCGGAAGGGAGTGGGGTAATCCTGCTACCCATGATCTGCAGCAGACATTGGCCAAGTCCGGAAAATCGGTCAGGCCGGTCAAGGTGATCGAAATATGCAAACCGGTATACTCAGGAGCAATGCTTGAGAAGAGTGATGAGCGGATTGTATCGGTAATGATGCCCTGCCGAATCTCAGTTTATGAGAAAGCTGACGGGAAAATTTATGTTTCCACAATCAATGCCAAAATACTGACTGCTGGGATGCCTGAAAGTATCCAGGCAACCATGATCGCAGCTGCAGATGAAGTGGAACAGATCGTCAAGGCGGTGACAAGATAGAGTTTTGGATTTAATCGGTGCACCTGAATTTGTGTTCCTTTAGTCAGCTAAAGGTTCACTCAGATTGAATTGTCCCGGAATCTAAATTCCATGTTTTTAAAGGCCTGAAATCCTGTTTTCGGGTTCATCACTGACAATCGGCAATGGTGATGAAATGGATAGGTGAGCATGCTGGTTCGGTAATGCCATTTTTGTTCGTTCCCTTACCCAACGGGAATGCCGGTAAAATCTTCAATTATTTTTCATCCTGACTGAAAATAATCCCTTCGCTATTCTTTTATGATCTTGAACTGCCGTAACTTTATAGAGAGTGACGTGCACAACGCTTGGGCGGAATCCGAAAAGCCGTGGAAAAGAGTAGGATTTTTTTTAATAATTTTAAGTTATGAAAGA
>JBAXUL010000001.1:0-104226 GCA_037129695.1 Prolixibacteraceae bacterium | reverse complement strand
CTATCCGCTAAATACAAACCAATGTACAACGATCTAAAAAAGCGTGCGTTCGAAGCAAACCTGGAGCTTGTAAAACATGGGTTGGTCATTTTTACATGGGGGAATGTTTCAGAGATCGACAGGGATCAGGGCATTTTTGCCATCAAGCCGAGTGGTGTACCTTATGCTGCCATGACATGGGAGGATATGGTCCTTGTTGACATGGATGGCAGGACTGTTGACTCAAAACGGAAACCATCATCCGACACCCCGACTCACCTGATTCTTTACAGGGAGTTTGGGGCCACAGGAGGTGTTGTCCACACCCATTCGGAGTGGGCCACCAGCTGGGCGCAGATGGGTCTGGCTATTCCGGCACTGGGAACTACCCATGCAGATTATTTTTATGGAGATATTCCTTGCACCAGAAAACTCACCAAAGAGGAAGTGAACCTTCTGTATGAAATAGAGACGGGAAACGTCATCACAGAGACCTTCAAAGCACAAAACATCGACCCTGTCGCCGTACCGGCCGTATTGGTTTCAGGACATGGCCCCTTTGCCTGGGGCAAGAATGCAGAAGATGCGGTACACAATGCCGTCGTACTGGAACAGGTTTCCAAGATGGCACACCATGCTTTGACCATGAACAAAGTCTCTGGCATTGATCAGTTTCTACTGGACAAGCATTATCTGCGCAAGCACGGCAAAGATGCCTATTATGGCCAATAAGAAATATTGGACAATTATTACCTGGCAACTTTGCCCAACCATCCGAAAATCAAGGGATTTGAAAATATATCAAACAACATAAACAACAATAACTATTCAAATCATGTCAAAGTATACTTTAGGTGTGGATTACGGAACCGATTCCGTTCGCACTGTTTTGGTGGATGCTTCTAACGGAAAGGAAATTTCCCATAGTGTTTATTACTATCCGCGTTGGAAAGCAGGAAAATACTGCGATCCGGCCAACAACAGGTATCGCCAGCACCCGCTGGATTACCTTGAAGGAATAGAAAATACAATCAGGGAAGCCATCGCAAAAGCTCCCGCAGGGGTTGCGGAAGATATCGTGGCGATTTCGGTCGACACTACGGGATCTACGCCTGTAGCAGTCGATAAAAATGGCACCCCCCTTTCCCTTCTTCCGGAGTTTGCCGAGAATCCCAATGCCATGTTTGTTTTATGGAAAGACCACACGGCTACCTCTGAAGCCGAAGAGATCAACCACCTGGCCAGAAACTGGGGAGGGATCGATTACACCCTATTCGAGGGAGGCATTTATTCATCAGAGTGGTTTTGGGCAAAAATTCTCCATGTCTTGCGCGAAGATGAAGCTGTACAGAAAGCTGCATTTTCATGGGTGGAGCATTGCGACTGGATTCCGGCCTTACTCACCGGAAACACAGACCCTGTCAAAATAAAGAGAAGCCGTTGTGCGGCAGGCCATAAAGCCATGTGGCATGCCGAATTCGAAGGGTTGCCATCCGAAGAATTCCTCACACAACTGGATCCGGTACTCGAAGGTCTGAGACACAGATTGTACAAAGATACTTACACTTGCGAAGTCAAGGTTGGCCATTTAAGTTCTGAATGGGCCAAACGGCTTGGTTTGAATGAAACGGTGGCCATCGGCGCCGGCTCATTCGATGCACACATCGGTGCCTTGGGAGGTGAAATCAAACCCTATTACCTGAGCAAGATTATGGGTACATCAACCTGCGATATCCTGATCGCGCCCACTGAAGAGGTTGGCAATAAATTCATCAGGGGCATTTGCGGTCAGGTCGATGGCTCGGTAGTTCCTGGCATGCTTGGTTTGGAGGCCGGTCAGTCTGCATTCGGCGATGTCTATGCCTGGTTCAAGAATCTTCTGCTCGGCCCGGCGGCGGAGTTGATCAAATCATCCAAACATTTGGATGAAGCCCAAAAAGTTGCGCTGCTGGAAGAAATGGAAAATGAAATGATTCCGTGGCTGACCAGCGAAGCTGAAAAAATTAATATTGGCGAAACAGGTATCGTGGCCCTCGACTGGCTCAATGGCCGACGAACACCTGATGCCAACCAACTACTTAAAGGTGCCATCTCAGGACTCAACCTGGGCGCTGATGCTCCGGGCATTTTCCGCGCGCTGGTAGAAGCAACTGCCTTCGGTTCTAAGAAAATAATCGATCGATTTATCGGTGAAGGAATACCGATTGAAGGCATCATCGCACTCGGCGGAGTTGCCAAAAAATCGCCTTTTGTGATGCAGGTAGTCGCTGATGTGATCAACAAACCAATTCTGGTGGCACGAAGCGAACAAGCCTGTGCCCTGGGTTCTGCCATGTGCGCAGCCGTGGTTGGCGGTCTATATTCATCCGTCTCTGAAGCTCAGCAAGCCATGGGCAGCGGGTTTGAAACTGAATTTATCCCGAACCCGGTCAATGCCAAAAAATATGAGCTTTTGTATGAAAAATATTCAAGACTTGGAGAGATGATTGAAAATGAGGTGCTCAGACAAAAATAAACCTGCGATTGTTTTGTCATGAAGGGTAAAACGACATATAATCCGGTTTTAAGTATAAAGAAAAATGAGATAAACGGAGTATTAGACATTATCCACGCGTTTTGCTTTATCATCAAAATTGTCGCTCAGTGAGGTATTCCATGCCTGACACAAACCTTCTTTTAATTTAACTTAAAGATGGCTGTAAAGATTTTATTTAAAGTGTATAGATCTATAAAAAAAAATTATCTTTACACTCTATTTTAACTTAGTTTAAGTATGAATAGTATTCAGAAAAACAAAGAAACAGTCAAGAATATCTTCACGGAGTACCTTGAAAGGAACGGGCATCGCAAGACGCCTGAGCGGTATGCCATTTTGGATGAAATCTATTCCCGCGATGGGCATTTTGACATTGAGACGCTTTATATCTCGATGAAAAACAAAAATTACCGTGTCAGCAGGGCAACTTTGTACAATACCATTGAGATATTGCTCGATTGCAAGCTGGTAGTTAAGCACCAGTTTGGGAAAAATATAGCTCAGTTTGAGAAAACTTTGGCTACAACCCAGCACGACCATCTCATTGATATCCGTACAGGCAAAGTAACAGAATTTCATGATGAACGTATCCGACAAATTATTGAAGATGCCTGCGCACTTCATAATTTCAAGTTGTCGCATCACTCACTTTATCTTTACGGTGAATCTGAAGAGACGAAGTAAGTACTGAAAAATAAATCAAAACCTCTGTTAAAGGAGGTTTTTTTTATGCCTAAATCCTAAAAAAATGGGTAATTTTGTGAGGTTTTTCTAATGTGTAAATAAAATAAATCAGATGCAAGTTGATGTATTGTTAGGTCTTCAATGGGGAGACGAAGGTAAAGGAAAAGTAGTGGATGTACTCACACCAAGGTACGACGTAATCACAAGATTCCAGGGTGGTCCAAATGCAGGTCATACCCTTGAGTTTAATAATATTAAGCATGTGTTGCACACGATTCCATCCGGCATTTTTCGCGGAGACAAGATGAATGTGATTGGGAACGGCGTTGTTATTGATCCCTCCATTTTTAAAAAAGAGATTGAATCCCTGAAGAACATAGGTTTTGACCTGACCAAAACACTTTACATCTCAAAAAAAGCGCACCTGATCCTGCCTACCCACAGGCTGCTGGATGCCGCTTCTGAGGCTGCAAAAGGCGCTTCAAAAATTGGATCCACGCTAAAAGGAATTGGCCCCACCTACCGGGATAAAATTGGCCGCGACGGATTGCGCGTGGGCGATATCCTGAATAATTTCAATGAAAAATACAGAGCCAGGGTTGATCAGCACATTGAGATGCTCACCAAATTCTATCATTTCGATTACAAGCAGGCCCTGGAAGATTACGAAAAAGAGTGGTTCGAAGGTATTGAAGTGATCAAACAATTCCAGCTGATTGACAGCGAACATTTTATCAACGAGCAACTCCTGGCAGGAAAGTCTATTATAGCCGAAGGTGCACAGGGAACCATGCTTGACATAGATTTCGGCTCATATCCTTACGTAACCTCTTCCAACACCATTACGGCAGGTGCCTGCACAGGTCTGGGTATTGCTCCCAACAAGATCGGCAAGGTTTATGGCATCTTCAAGGCCTATTGCACCCGTGTGGGAAGTGGCCCCTTCCCTACCGAATTATTGGATGAAACCGGCGAAACCCTGCGCAAGATTGGAAATGAATACGGCTCTACCACAGGCAGGCCAAGGCGCTGCGGCTGGCTCGACCTGGTAGCGCTTCGGTATGCCATCATGATCGACGGAGTGACCGATCTGATCATGATGAAAGCTGATGTGATGGATCAGTTCGAAACCATTAAAATCTGTACATCCTACAATATCGCCGGTGTCTCCACAAAAGATTTTCCGAATGAGATTGATGATCTGGTTATTCCTGAATATGTAGAGTTGAAAGGCTGGAAAACCGATCTGACCGGAGTGGACAGTACTTCTATGTTTCCTGAAGCACTGAACGACTACATCCGTTTTATCGAGGAGGATTTAAAAATCCCGATTACCATCGTCTCGGTAGGTCCAAACAGGTCACAGACCATAGAAAGATAACATGGCAACCCATCCTGTTCATATCAACGGATTGTATACCGATTTTTATGAGCTGTCGATGGCTCAGGGCTATTTTTATGCCGGCAAACAACAGGAAACTGCAGTTTTCGAGTATTTTTTCCGCACCAATCCTTTTCATGGCGGATTTTTGGTATTTGCCGGACTGGCTGATTTTCTCGAACAACTTCAATCATTTACCTACGATGAGGAAGCGATCTCTTACCTGGGCAAAATCGGACTTAAACCCGAATTTCTAAATTATTTAAGACATTTTAGTTTCCAGGGAAAAATTCTTTCCGTCAGGGAGGGGGAACTTGTTTTCCCCAATGAACCCATTGTCAGAATTGAGGCGAACCTGATTGAGGCACAGTTAATTGAAACCCTGCTTCTGAATATCCTGAATTTTCAGTCTTTGGTAGCGACAAAAGCCTACCGCGTTGTGCTGGCTGCCAATGGAAAATCCTTTGCTGATTTCGGTTTGCGAAGGGCGCACGGCTTTGGAAGCCTGCAAGCCAGCCGGGCGGCCATCATCGGAGGTGCCTCCTCCACATCCAACGTACAGGCGGCATTCATGTATGACCTTCCGGTTTCCGGTACCATGGCACATAGCTGGGTGCAAAGTTTTGGCGACGAACTGAAAGCATTTAAGGCTTACACGGCCATCAACCCAAAAAACTCCATCCTGCTCGTAGACACTTACAATACCCTGCGTAGCGGTGTTCCCAATGCGATTCTGGCGGCAAAAGAACTGGAGCAGCAGGGTGAACGGCTGGTGGGTATTCGCCTCGATAGTGGCGACCTCGCCTACCTCAGCAAAAAAGCACGTAAGATGATGGACCAGGAAGGACTCTCTTATGTGAAGATATTTGCTTCCAACCAGTTAAACGAAAATGTCATCTCCAGCCTTGAAGATCAAAACGCGCCCATAGACGGATTTGGAGTTGGCACAGAACTGGTAACCGGCAAACCGGATGCTTCACTCGATGGAGTCTACAAATTGTGCGAAAACGGTGGAATACCAAACATGAAGATCTCTGAAAACATTGAGAAAAACACCCTTCCGGGAAAAAAAATGGTTTGGCGCTTTTTTGATGAGGAGGGAAATATCTACCGGGATGGAATTTTATTGGACAGTGAAACACCCGATGATTGCACCTGGCTTTATCATCCAACCCAACTGGATAAAAGGACGCAGGTTTGCCATTTACGAAAGGAACAATTGCTTCAACCAGTCTTTGAAAACGGTTCAGTTTTGTTTCAGATGCCTTCACCCGCTGAATGCAATAGGTATCTTACGGAACGTGCCAGTCTTCTGCCTGAAGAACACAAGCGTTTCGTGATGCCGCATATTTTCAAGGTAGGTATCTCAGAAAAACTGCTCAAACTTCGCAACGATCTGGCGCAAAGTTACAAGATGAATTATGAGTTGTAATTGAAGCTGGCTCTCAGCCACAAACCGTTTACACTTTCAAATTTCTATTTCCCCACCAGTAAGCCAGGTACAATATTGTTGGCAGGTAAATAAACAGAAAAATGAAACTGAAGGTCAGTTTCGGATCCGCTATCAAGAATACTGTGGATAAAAAGAATGCAATCAATGAAATCAATCCTCCGGCACCTTCCCTCCAATAGGCGATAAAGAGACCTCCCAATCCGATAAAAATAAGTACTTCAGTAGCCACCCCGAGCCAATCGGTTGGCTTCCCAAATCCACCTCCATTCCTTTGAATCCCCTCCATCATATAACCAATCATAAACAGGAGACAGAATAAAATCCAAAGAGTACCGGTAATCCTGGCCCCCAAACGAAGCCCCTTCATAGAAGAGTATTCCTGTGAAATTCGATTATCTTCATTCATGTTATCTATGATTTGTTTGAACCAAATTTAAGGGAATAAAAGATTGACCACATCCCCATGAACATGAATAACTGCTGAAATCACCAGATATTTGCTCATAAACACCTAAATATCAATGGAATATTTTTAGTAATGATTCCATTTTTCAATTATTTTACGTCAAAAACCAATTAATTATTCATTTTCCGGGGATTTATACCATTTTTCAACTGTCTAAATGTAACAGCGTTCAATTCATTCAATAATTTTAACAAAAAAGATTTACGGAACATTCCACTATACTTGATCATTGGAAAATTACCGAATCTGACCTGAACTCCTGAAAATCGCAAATGAATTTACATTCCCTTGTGTAGACTTTGCCAGTGCTAGTTTCAACCAACTAAAATTATGTCGGAAACGACATATTGTTCACAATTATTTTTCTTACCATTCATTAAAAAAACCCAACCATGAAAAAAATGAAAACCTTTTTTGGTGTTGCTGCAATTGTGATGCTTTCGTATTCTGTAAATGCTCAGACAGGAACACCTGAAAAACCCGAAGTACTGAAAAAAATTCTTGCCATGACAGGAAACTGGGAAGGTACCGGCACGATGAAAGAAGGAGGAAACACCACCAATTTTCCCTATATCCTTAACGTTAAAAAAACTGCAGCCGGAACAGGAATTCTGGCCCTTGAAGAAGCCGACATTCCCGGAATGGGGAAAATGATCGGCACCAATATTGCCGGTTACAATTCGGAAGAAGGACTGATTCACTGGTACACCATTGACAACATGGGTACTACACACGATCACCTCGGAAAACTCGTGGACAAGAACCATTTTCAAATGGTATATGAGATAAAAACCAAAGATAACAAAGCCTTTAAAGAGCTCATCGATGTCATCTTTGATGGTACGGATAAATTGAATATGAATCTTGTGATAACAGTTGATGGTCAGGAACAGGTCGTAGAAACAGCGTCACTGACAAGAAAAGTAAATGCTCCGAAGCCTGCAGTAAAGTAAAAGCGATCAATAAGAAGAGCAAAATTCTCTTTGTTCCTGAGCTACTATCTTGTACATCAGGCCATGCATCATGTTTTGATATCAGAATGATGATGGTGTGCTAAAACCCCTGCAAATATGAATTAACTTCACATTTGCAGGGGTTGATTTTTCGACCCTTCAATTCCGGGAAATTATTCTTTACCAAACAAAAGTCCCTACTGCGTCCTTGTCCATCATGACCTGAACAGCCTTGGACTTGTAACTGATATTGAATTTCGCCGGTTTTTTGGAGTCATTCTGGACGATCAGTACTATTTTGCCCTTTTCTGTTTTGAAGGCTACATTGGGCAAACCATCCACCAGATTGGAAGAAATTCTCACTGAACCAGGCCTCACAAACTTTGCGGCATGTGCCAGAATATAATAGGCCGGATTTCTTGTAATACTGTCACCGCTCAAAGTAACCGCTCCGAGGCATCTGTCACAGCCACCGACCGTATGAGGATCCCATGCCGGATCAGAAGCCATATTCCATTCGATTACATTTCGGCACCAGTTGCGCGTTGCCCCGATAATCAATACTCTGGTATGCCAGGCAAGATCAGCGGGAAGATTTCCGGGTGCTCCAACCCATTGCTCCGTAAAATAAAGGTTCTTATCAGGAAACTCGTTGTGCACCTCCGATAAGGCCTCGATCTTCCCCGCATAAAGGTGAAAGGCAGATCCATCCACGTATTTTGCAGCCTCCGGATCCCTGAGAATGGTGAGCGGATAAATGATTTTATCCGCATTGTGGTCGTAAACAATGATTTTGGTGGTAAGTCCGGCAGCCTTAAAGACAGGTCCGAGATTTTGCCTGACAAACAATCCCTGGTCCTCTGCCACCATCAGCATACTCGGCGTATTTCCGGGATGCAACGGCTCATTCTGAATGGTAATCGCGTCGATGGATATGCCCTCCTTCTTCATTTCCTGAATGTACCTGACGAAATAGTTGGCATATACCTCAAAACACTCCAATTTCAGGCTTCCTCCCTTGAAACTATTGTTGGTCTTCATCCAGGTCGGGGCAGACCACGGAGAAGCAAGAATCCTGATGGCAGGATTAATTTTGAGGATCTCTTTTAATACAGGTATAAGATCCTTCCTTGCCGGGTCAATGCTGAAGTTCTTCAAGTCAAAATCAGTGGTCCCGACTGAAAGGTCATCGTAGGAATAACATTCCCGGCTTAAATCAGAGGCACCCAGCGAAATCCGCAAATAGCTGATTCCAATATTGTTTCCATCCTTGGCAAATACCTCATTCAACAAGGCTTTGCGGGATTCCGGACTCATTTTGTGAATCAATTCGGCACTTCCATCAGTCAGACAATTGCCAAATCCATCCATCGACTGAAAAGTCTGTGATTCATCGACTTCAATCAAAGGATCTGCCTGCATGGGTGCACCGAATTTCAAACTGACATTCTGTCTTTGAAAAAGGATTTTGGAAGCCGGTGATGAAAGCCAGAACTGAACATCCGTTTTAACTCTTTTGGTAGAGGTTTTGTCTTTTGATTCCGCTGGATTGGAACACAAAACTGAAATTAGCAGAGTAAATATTAACGCATTGAAACTTTTCAAATTCATATCAATCAATTATTTAAAGACTTATTTCTGATTATGATTGGATGTTTCATCGAAATATTCGGTTCCTCCAACCTGAAAATTAAATCTTGTTTTCACCCCTCCCAAAACCTAAATGCCAATTCAATTGGTTTTCTGGTAGACCCTGACATAATCTACCACCATTGTTTTCGGGAAAATGGTGTCATCAATCCCCTTCGTTCCGCCCCAATTTCCGCCAACGGCTACATTAAGCAACAGATGAAATCTTTGGTCGAAAGGCCATGCCTTGTATCCTGTACCTTCGTTTCTAAAGGTAAAAAAAAGCTGGTCATCAACGAAAACCCTGTATTCATTTACTTCCCATTCGAGGGCATATACATGGAAACCTGTATAGCAATCCGGAATCGAGATCTTGTTGCTTTTCTGGGTTTTCCTAACATGGTTGTACGATTGCGTATGGGCGGAGGCAACAATGACGAAGGGATCATAACCCACATTCTCCATCACATCAATCTCGCCGGATGCAGGCCATCCGCCATAAGACCAATCTGTTGGAAGCATCCAGATGGCAGGCCACATGCCTCTCCCTTCAGGCAATTTTGCCTTTATCTCAAGACGTCCGTACAACCAGTCTCCTTTGGTTTTGGTTATCAGCCGCGCCGAAGTATATTTCCGTCCCTGAAAATCTTCCCTGATGGCGGTAATCGATAGTTGACCATCCTTGACCTCCGCATTTTGTATACGCTCTTTGGTATAATACTGAGATTCGTTATTTCCCCAGCCCGATGAATTGCCCTCTACATCAAAGCTCCATTTTTTCGCATCCGGGAGTCCGGTATAATCGAATTCATCACTCCAGACCAACTTGTAGGAACCTTCTGGTTGTTGCCCTCCAATGAACGGAACCGCCATCAAGAACTTACCTCCGATCATCAAGGCCAAAAATAGGAAACAGCGTAAATACATTTTGGAATATATTGTTAATTATGAGATTATTGAACCGTGAATTCACCATGCAGCCCTTCGGCAGAATTGGGACCAATCCAGACATCAAACTCACCGGGTTCAATTACATTTTCCTTACCGTTGAAGAATTCGAGATCTTTGGCAGTCAGTTTAAAATCAACAGCGACTGTTTTTCCCTGAGGAATGGAAATTCTTTGGTATCCTTTCAACTCCTTAACGGGGCGAGTGATGGATCCTACCCTGTCACGAATGTAGAACTGAACAATCTCATCCGCATCCATCTCCCCGGAATTGGTCACATTTGCTCCCACAGTGATTGAACCTGATGTTGACATGGACATCGATGAGAGCTTCAAATCTGCATATTTAAAGGTCGTATAACTCAATCCGTAACCAAAAGGCAGCAGAGGAGTAAAGCCATAGTCGAGATGAAATGATCTGTAGCCAAGTGAACTCTGCGGATTCAAAACAGGGATACTGTCCATGGGAGTCCACGCTTTCCCGGAAGCCGGTCTTCCCGTGTTGTTGTGGTAATAATAGAAAGGAATTTGTCCGGATCCTTTGACGAAAGTAACAGGGAGCTTACCCGAGGGTGATTCTTTCCCGAAAATCAGGTCTGCCAGCGCAGGACCGGCCATTGAACCGCCATGCCAACCGTAAATGACAGCATTGGCCTTCTCCAGCACATTTCCGATTGCCAATGGTCGACCCGCCATCAAAACAACGATCAGCGGCTTTCCGGTTTTTGCCAGTTCATTGATCAGTTCATCCTGTGCACCGGGCAAATTGATCTCGCCCCTGGATTGTCCTTCTCCTGACAATATCCACTCTTCTCCTCCAAAATAAAGAATGGCATCAGATTGTTTGGCCAGGGAAATTGTTTTAGCAAAATCGGTCATCTTTTTATCCCTGCTGTACTGCAAACCTTTGATGAAATTCACCTTGCCGGTACCCAAAACCTCTTGAATGGCCTTCAAAGGTGTGACCGAATTCTCTGCTTTACCGTCAAAAACCCAGGTTCCAAGCTGGTCCCGAGGTGAATCCGCCAACGGACCGATCACGGCTACCGAATGAATCATCTGCGACAATGGCAATGTCTTTCCGTTGTTTTTCAGCAGGACGGCACTCTCCCTGGCCACTTTACGGGCATGATCCAGGAAGCCCGGATTCAGAATTTGTTTTTGGGCTTCAGGCTTGACATACGGATTTTCAAATAAGCCAAGCTTAAATTTGACGGTCAGAATGTTCTTAACGGCCTCATCGACCAATTCCTGATTGATTTCCCCATCTTTGAGCAACTGTTTGATGTTGGAAGCATAGGAAAAACTTGACATTTCCATATCGACACCGGCTTTCAATGCCTTGAAGGCCGCCTCTTTTTCGTTGGCGCAATATCCATGAGAAATCATCTCAGTAACTGATCCCCAATCACTGACTACCATCCCTTTGAATCCCCATTCCTGGCGAAGAATCTGCCTAAGGGTAAACTCATTGCCAGAAGTAGGTACCCCGTTTAAATCGTTAAAACCCGACATGAAAGTCAAAGCACCTGCATCTTTAGCTGCTTTGAAGGGTTTGAGTACCACATTTCTCAATACCGGTTCAGAAATATAGGTTGTATTGTAGTCGCGGCCTGCTTCAGAAAATCCATAACCTGCGAAGTGTTTGGCACACGCAGCAACAGAGGTCGGATCAGTCAGATCATCTCCCTGAATCCCCTCCACCATGGCCTTGGATAAAGTGGATGCCAAAAATGGGTCTTCCCCGCATCCCTCTGAAATCCTACCCCAGCGAGGATCCCAGGTGATGTCGATCATAGGCGCAAAAGTCCACCTGATACCCTGAGAGGAACATTCAATGGCCGAGATACGAAAAGCTCTTTTGATGATTTCAGGATTCCACGATGCCGCCATTCCCAGCGGAATAGGGAAAATCGTGCGATATCCATGAATCACATCCCTACCAACAAGCAGAGGTATCCCCAGCCTGCTCTCTTCAACGGCTATTTTCTGTATTTCATTGACTCTGTCCACTCCAAACAGATTGAGCATTGAACCATAACGGCCATCTCTGACAGATTTTTTCAACTGCTCTTCTCCTCCCGCAAAACTCGGGTCAATCTGGGACATTTGACCAATTTTTTCGTCAAGGGTCATTCTGGAAAGTAATTGGGTTACTCTTGAACCAATAATATCAGTTTCATTCACTTTATTGTGGCACGAACCCAGCATGAGCAAAAAGAAAATGAAACCGAATGACAATCTTAATCTGTATGAATCCATTTTGAAACGGTATTTGATCATTGAATACATTTTGTTTGCCTTTACAACTGAAAAATTGTTTTTTACCAGATATAGGATCCTACGGCACCTGCTGAAAGACTGGTCGTAACGATCATATCATTGAACTGAATATTAAAAGCCTGAGACGAATTGCCTTCATTAAGTACAATCAGTACTTTTTTTCCGGCTGGTGTTTTGAAGGCAACATTTGACAAGTTGCCTGTTTGATTGGAAGCGATTCTGACTGAACCGGAAGAAACAAACCTCGAAGCGTGTGCGACAATATAATAGGACACGTTGCGGTTAACTGAAGTACCTATCGTCAAAGCTCCCAGACAGGTAGAGCAACCGCCAGCAGTATGTGGATAATAATTGGGATCTGACGCGAGATTCCATTCTATCACATTTTTACTCCAGTTCCGTGTGGCACCGATGATCAGGTTTTTTACATGCCATTTCAGGTCAGCAGGAAAATTTCCCGGACCTCCAACCCATTGTTCGGTGAAATAGACATTCTTGTCAGGATGTGCATTGTGCACCTGCGTCAAGGCGCTGATGTCACCTCCATAAAGGTGAAAAGCTGAACCATCCACATATTTTTTGGCAGCTGGGTCATTCAGAATAGATAGCGGATAGGATGGCACATCACAATTGTGATCGTATACAATAATTTTGGTGCTTAAATTGGCTTGTTGAAATGCAGGACCAAGGTGGTTTTTCACAAATTCGTCTTCTTCAAGAGCCGACATGAGCATACTGGGATTGTTGCCTCCATAAAGCGGCTCATTCTGAGGTGTGATGGCATCAATTTTGATACCCTGCGCTTGCATTGCCTTGATGTACCTGACAAAATAATTCGCATACACCCCGTAATATTCTGGTTTTAAACTTCCACCAACTGAATTTTGGTTGGTTTTCATCCAGGTTGGTGGCGACCAGGGTGAACCAAGTATTTTTATTCCCGGGTTCAACGCAACGATTCCTTTCAAAATTGGAATTAAATTGGATTGATCGGGTTCAATGCTGAATTTCAAAAGTCCGGTATCAGTCTGACCTGCAGGCATATCATCATAAGAGAACACCGAAGCATCTAAATCTGATGAACCAATACTGATGCGCAGGTAACTCACTCCGATGTAGGTACTGTCTGTCGTAAAGAGTTCTTTCAAAAGGGCATCTCGGGTTTGAGATGGCAACTGATTGATCAAAAAAGCGCTTCCCCCGGTCAAAGCAAATCCAAATCCATCGATTGACTGAAACGTTTGGGTCGTATCCACCGCGATAGTAGGATTGTAATTGGAAGAACTGCTGAAATTCAGTACCACGCTCTGCTTTGCAAAATAGGTTATGTGATCCGGATCGGTCAGCCAAAAAGCCATATCCGACTTCCCGTTGACAATGGGAACCGGTTTGGGTGTTGGGTCAGGTACCGGCACTGGATCATTTTTAGCCTTGGCACAATTACTCAGGGAAAATACAATCCAAATCAATGATAAACAAAGAATTAAATTATGATTGTACCCAGATTGAATTTTCATCATATCAGAAAAGCAGATCAAATTAATATGTATTTTAAACGGTCAACAGAAGTCATTTATTGAAAAACCCTGACATAATCGACAAACATTCGCTGGGGAAAAGTGGTTGAAGCATCAGGAGATCCCGGCCAGTCACCACCTACCGCAACATTGAAAATAAAGAACTGGCTTGCATTAAAAGGATAAACTGCTCCGACATCGGCAGCATTCACAGTCAGAAATAGCTTGTCATCTACCAGGCATTTGATAAGATCCTGTGACCAAATCATACTGAAAACATGAAACTGTTGCGAAAAATTTCCGGAGGACAAATTAAAATCTGCACCACTCGATAAATGTGCACCGGATGCAGATTTCCAGTGCATGGTTGATTTCGCCCATCCCGGACTCGACAAAGGATTGGCACCGACCAGCTCCATGATATCCATTTCGCCGCATGCAGGCCATCCTGCAGAGGTGATGTTCGAACCCAGCATCCATAAGGCAGGCCACATTCCTTTGCTGACCGGCAATTTTGCCCTGATGTCTATCCGTCCGAATTTAAATGTCTTTTTGCTCTGGGTAGTCATTCTTCCTGAAGAATAGTTAAAACCTCCCGTTGCTTCTTTTCTGGCTTCGATGATCAGATTTCCACCCGATAGAAAAGTGTTTTTCAAACTGTTGGTATAATACTCCAATTCATTGTTTCCCCATCCGCCAGATCCGTTTCCAATTTCCTGGTTCCAGGAATTCAAATCCAGATTACTTCCTGAAAATTCGTCACTCCAGGTCAAAGAATATCCTGGATAAGAGGTTGGTGTGATATAACCCGTATTGTCTGTCGGCAAATAGGTGCCATCTTCGGTCAGGATCGTTCCTTTGGCACTCGTTGTCGCAATTGTGCAACCGACAGGCTTGCTCAACTGAAGGGTAAACTGCACATTGTTTCTGCGCAAATTTGTCGGATCACCTTTAATTTGCACATCAATTGTTGCCTGTACTTTTCCGGCCGGGATGGTCAATGTTCCCGAAGAAGCCGTATAGTCGGCAGGGGACATGGCAGTTCCGTCCACCAGGGAATAATCCACTGAAACCAGCTTAGTGGTCGACTGGCTGAGGTTGATGTAAAACTGCATGGTTGTACTGGCAGTCGAGATAGGTTGACTCATGTCCAGGGTACTTAATACAGGCACAACTACAGGTTCCGGAGTTGGTACAGGAGTATCACCACCTTTGCTGCAGGAAAAGGCTATCATGCCAAAAATGAAAAAGCCAATGAATGAATACAAAAATTTTAGTCGCATAATCAGGAAGTTTACCAAAGGCATTCACCCAAACAAATTTTATATACAGAAAATTTCAACAGTCCATCATCACCAATTACAGTCCGTTTATTGTACAAAACAGCAATCCTTGCTGCCTGAACGACTGAAAATCCGATTCACAAAAGTGCAATCAGCCATATTAAAACTGAAATAAAATCATAAAAATGGAGGAGTAATTCCTCCTCCATTTTATATGATTCAAAAGCTTGATGTCAGGTTTTACGCTGTAAGCGAAAACCAGACAGCTTATGGAAGTGGCTTCAGTTTAAGATACCATGCGTTCCCGGTTTCAGTACCTTGAACCCTAAGATACATGAAATTATCGTTCAACACCAATATTTCATATTCTTTCTGAACAGCTCCATAACCGATAAAGGTCGTATTACTGGCCAGCAGAATAGCTGTTTTGGTTGAAGGAGCAGAAGCAGGTACACCTGTGGATGAAGGTACAAAAGAAAAAGCAGTTGTTCCGCCGGCATAACTGTAGCATCCCTCATCGCCTGAGCCAGGAATACCCGGAAGCGTTGTCAGAGAGCCTGTTTTTGTAAATGCTCCGTCGGGTGTTGTCACTTTCAGCGTATAAGTACCGGTAGCAGCAACCTTGGCGAAGGTAAATGTTGAGGTATAAAAACAGTTGCAACAGGCAACTTTTTCATTGACACCGGATGCCCACCATTCAGGAACAAATGAAGTATTAGACCAGGGACCAACACCCATGTGGCCTGCCACACTTTTATCCACTACCCAGGATTTGGTGCCACTTCCGGTTAAACTGGAAACGATGGCAGGTGCTACGGTAAAATCACTTCTTACCGTAACCGATTTGGTTAAAGTAGAAGAAGTACCGCCTTTACCATAAACAACAGCCGTAATCAGGTAGGTATTTGTGCCAAGAGTCGTATATTTTTTGGTCACAGAGCCGGTTGGCAAATAGACCAGATCAAGCGCTGTATTGGCATCATAATCCACCTTGTAAGACAAGGCGTCCTTTGCTGTAATCGAAATCTTAACGTCACCTGAACCGTCGCCGGCAGGGAGTGCGGTTGTCGCTCCAACAACATCAGCTGTGATGACGATGTTGGATGGAGCAGTCAGATCACCCAAAGAATAAGTGGTGTCCGTACAACTGTTACTGATCAGAAATACTGAGAATACACCCAAAAGGTATTTGAATATTCTTTTCATATTTATTTTATTAATTGGTTAATCTAAAATTGTCGACATAAATCACGGCTCCCGCACCATCCGCTGAATCATTGAAACGCAACACAAGCTGGTTGAACTTCGCGGTAGCAGGAATTGCAGAAATCGTACTGAAATCGAACACTAATTCTTCCCAGGCACCTGATTTGGTGAAGGCGACTTTAAGTACTCCAACACCGTTAGCAGGAGTTCCACCTGTTGCAGCCTCAAGTTCGACGTTTAATTTCTTGCCAACCAGCGCCGGATCCGGATTGTATACCAGCACCTTGATTTTTTTGCCGACAGCAAAATCAATCGGAGTATCAAGTGGACTGTAAGTACCGCTCCAGCCTTCAAATCCTCTTGTAAATTTCCCTACAAGCGCACTTGTATTCAAACCAGTTGAATTGGGATTGGCCACTTTTGCAAAACCCTGTCCACCTCCGAAGGTGCCAAAGAAGTAACTGATGAAAGCATTGTCAAAATCAATCGGCAATCCGAATGGATCAGTTACAACGATTGGAACGGTTTTATCCGTTTTGGCTACACCACCGCTTAAGGCAGTCACTTTTACATTGTAATTACCTGAAGTTGCATAAACGTGGGTAGCATTCGCACCGGCGGCAAGCGCTGTTCCTGTTTCATTGGTAGCATCTCCAAAATAAACAAGGTAAGAAGCTGCATAATCGGCTTTCGCACTCACGGTAATGTTATGAACAGTCTGCGAAATGGTGACTGCAACATTCTCGGGTGCCCTGTAAGTAACAACCAAAGGATAGGAAACTGAAGTTTGCTTGCCGGCTGCGTCAATCGACGTGAGTGCAACGGTATAACTTCCTTCAGGATAGGCATGGGTTGTATTGCCTCCGGTTAAAACTGTTGCCGAACCGGCTGTTCCGGTTCCATGACCGAAGTTCACAACAAATGAGGCAACACCATCGCCTGTTGGCGTAATCTTCACTTTTCCTGAATTGTCATTGCTGATATCAAAAATCTTGTTGACATTCCCAGAAACAACAGTATTCAAAAACGACAAGTCCTGATCTATACCATCTTTTACGGTACAACTGGCAACTGCGAGAAGCAGCAGCAATGCAAAGCTGTAGATGAATGTTATTTTCTTCATGTTCGTCTATTTTATTGTATATCTAATTAATTATAACCAGGATTTTGCACAAGTTTTGTTCCTTGCAATTCCCTGTAAGGAATCGGGAATACCTCATTCTTGCCAGCGACAAAACCTCTGCTACCCAATTTGGCAGATGCATCACCCCATCTTACGAGATCGAAGAAACGATGACCTTCACCACCCAATTCCAACCTTCTCTCTGCTTTGACAGCAGCAAGGGATACAGGAACAGAAGGCAACCCTACTCTTGTCCTAACGGCATCAAGCAACGCCTGTGCCCTGGAACCTGTTGCGCCCAATGCTTCGGCCTCCATCAGGTAGGTATCAGCCAAGCGAATCGCGTAGGTATCTTGTTTGAAGTTTAACTCCAGTGCACCTCCACCGGTCCTTACGTCAGATTGTCTTGGAAGGAATTTATTCAGGAAATAACCTGTATCCATGTATCCGGCGATGTAATCAGCTTTCCCTGCAGCTTTCAAGGCTTTCAGGTCAAAAACGGTAGCTCCGAATCTTGGATCCAGTTTGATGGCATCGTAAAAATCCTGGGTGAAAACGTTGAAACTCCATCCAGATGGCAGATCAGGTGCAGTAGAGCCTGCAGGTCTTGAATAACTTCTCGGGCCTACCATGATATTTACACTGTTGCCTTCATCACTGCCGCTTCCCCACCATCCCCAATCGGAATTACCGACGGCGCTGTGAGCAACTTCCAGGATGGATTCTGTATTGAATTTATTGCTGGTAACCCAAAGGTCGCTGTAGCTGGCAAGCAATCTGTAGCCGTACTGACTTGTTCCTCCAGGGGTACCGTTCACCAGCGCAAACTGTGCTGCGGCGAGGGCAGCTTTGTTGTCATAGAGATATACTTTACCAAGAATCGCCTGGGCGGCACCTTTTGACAAACGACCGGCTTCCGTGGAAACGGCAACCGTTGAAGGCAAATCGGTGATCGCTTCATTCAGATCCTTTTCAATCTGAGTATAAACTGCAGCAGGAGTTGCCTGGGTAGCATCATACATATTTCCTGCTGTAAGCGGTTCCAAAAGCAAAGGAATGTTTTTGAACATTCTGACCAGATTGAAATAATAGAAGGCACGCAATGCTTTGGTTTCAGCAGTAAACCTGGCTTTCAAAGTTGCATCCATGGTCACACCCGGCAATTTAGCCAGAAGGGTGTTGGCCCTGAAAATTCCCTGATAATAATCACTCCAGAAACTGCCAGGCATGATGATAGAGTTCAAAGTATAATTTGAAAAACCCTGAATTCCGGCGCCGTCTGTTGCACCGCCACCTCCGGCATAATTGTCGTCGGAACCGGCGTTCATCATTGAAATCATATTCTCAAACCCACCTGAGTTTTTTCTCATCAGGTCGTAAACGCCAACCAGGGCAGCATATGCCTGATCTTTGTCTGCATAATAATTGGCTGAAAGGAACTGACCTTTCGGTTGGACATCTAAAAATGCCTTATCGCAGGATGCCAGAGACGTGATCGTGGCTGCTGCTATGAATAAGTATTTAATTACTTTTTCTTTCATATCCGTATATTTTTAAAATTGTATTTGAACGCCAAGCATGAATGAACGTGCCTGTGGATATACTCCTTTATCTATTCCGAAAACACCACCGCCGATTTCAGGATCGTAACCTGAATATTTGGTGAGGGTCAATAAGTTTTCGGAAGACACATAAAGACGCAACTTACTGGCTCCTAATTTATTGATCATGTAATTTGGCAAGGAATATCCCAATTGCATTACTTTAAGACGTAGATAATCCCCTTTTTCCAAATAGAAATCCGACATATTTCCAAAGTTGCCATTGGTATCATTGCTGGTAAGACGAGGATAAGTATTGGAAGATCCTTCACCTGTCCAACGACTTAAAGCGACGGTCTGCCAGTTGGAATTGCTGATATCCAAACGACGCAATCCCTGGAATATCTTGTTTCCAGCGGCGCCGGAAGCAAATACCATCAGGTCAAATCCTTTGTAATCAAAATTCAGAGTTAAACCGAAGGTATATTTTGGAATACTGCTTCCAAGAAATTGTTTGTCCAACTCAGTAATGGTGCCATCTCCGTTAGAATCCACCCATTTAAAATCGCCCGGTTTGGCGCTGGGTTGAATGAGACCGCCTTTGGTATTGGTATACGAACTGACCTCTGCCGCATTCTGGAAAATTCCAGCTGTTTTGTATCCATAAAAGGAGTTATAGGATTCACCTGCCTGGGTTCTAGTTACAGCTCCCATCGACTGGAATGAAGCATCACCTGTGATGTAATTGGCATCAGAAGCTACATAGGTAACCGTATTTTTCAGGTAGGCAAGGTTGCCATTGGCTGAAAAGTTAACTTGTCCGATTTTTTTGGAATATCCAAGTTCAAATTCCAGACCCTTGTTCTGCATATCAGCAATATTTCCAACAGGAGATGACGAAACCCCAACATATCCCGGGATTGTTACCGGCCTTAGAATACCGGATGTTTTCTTGTTGTAATAATCAAAAGTGAAGGTTAAGGACTTGAATAACCTGGATTCAAAACCAATGTTTAACTGAGAAGTTTGTTCCCAGCGCAGATCAGGATTATCCAATGAAGCAGGAGCATAACCGGTTGTGATATTTCCGGTATTTCCGGCAGCATAGTTAAAACCTCCGCTGACAGTTGCCAGGTAACCAAAATCACGAATGGCATCATTACCAACCACTCCATATCCACCTCTGATCTTCAAAGAATTAACCACATCGTTGGCTTTCCAGAAATCTTCCTTGGAGACTAACCATCCCAATGAGAAAGAAGGGAACACGCCAAATTTATTGTTGCTACCAAATCTGGAAGAACCATCACGGCGATAAATACCCGTGAACATATATTTCTCCTTGTAATTGTAGTTCGCACGTGCAAAAAGTGAAGTCAGTTTGTGAAGGGTGAAATCTGAAGCTCCACCGACCCTGTTTGTTGCATCAGGAATATTAAAATTATAGGAAGCATCCGTGTAACTACTGATTGGAAGATTATAAAGCGTCACACCTGAACTGCCTCCGTTGTTATCGACGTAGCATGCCTGTCCCAATAAAACATCAAAACTATGGTCACTGATTTTTTTAGTGTAAGTGATGGTGTTTTCGATATTCCAGTTAAAAACCTGTGAATTATTTTTGTAGATGTTATTTTTAAGCAACTGATTGGTTGCACTCAAATAATAAACAGGATTGAAACCCTGGTCGCCCCAGTAAGCCAATTTGGCACCGACTGAGGATTTCACCACAATTTCCTTGGTAATTTGTGCTGATAAATAGGCATTACCGACAAAGTTGTCAGACCAGCCATACTGTCCCAATCTGGTTTGAATATAAGCCAGCGGATTGGTCATCTCCTGACCAACGATGGAGGAAATTCCGTAAGGATTGCCATTGGCATCACGTACAACCGGATTAACACTGTATGGAGCTGCAGAAGCCGCAGCTGCATCTGTCACTACAAGCTGAGTTACAGGATCCAGATTGATAGCTGAACTTAAAGGTCCGCCAAATTCGCTGTTGGTATTTCCAATGCCTGTCTGCTTCTGGTGCGTATACCCAACCGTTTCACCAAAAGTGAAAATTTTGGAAATTTTGTGGGTAGAATTAAGCCTGATATTTTTCTGATTAAAACTGGAAATATCAGTAGCCACAATTCCTTCCTGATTCTGAATACCAAGAGAGAGGTAAAATGTCGATTTATCATTACCACCACTCACACTGAATTCGTGTGAATAACGACCGGCATTATTGTTAAAAATCGATTTTTGCCAGTCGGTACCCAAACCAAGTTTGCTTAAGTCAGAAAATATGACATTTCCGCCACCTGCCACAGACCTTTCGTTCAGCAAAGCACCGTATTGGGTAGCATTGAGCAAATTCAGAATTTTAGCAGGCGCTGAAGCACCATACATACCGTTGTAGCTCACGCTGATTTTTCCGGCAACCCCTTTTTTGGTGGTAACCAAAATAACTCCGGTGGCTGCACGTGTTCCGTAGATGGCAGCTGAAGCAGCATCCTTAAGAACTTCCATTGATTCAATATCGTTTTGATTGAGATATCCAATACCGCCTGCATCGACAACAACACCGTCAACAACCCAGAGAGGATTGTTTCCGCCGTCACCAAATGTCGTCACACCACGGACACGTATCGTAGAGGAGGATCCTGGTTGTCCGGAATTCTGCGCTACGGTAACCCCGGATACCCTACCTTGCAGTGCCTGTTCAACACGACCCGGAGAAACCTTCTCGAGGTCTTTTGCTTTAACACTGGAAATAGCACCGGTTACAACGCTCTTCTTTTGGGTTCCGTAACCAACTACGACAACTTCTTCGATGGCTTCTGTTGCAGATGCCAATGAAACATTGATCGTAGTTTTGTTATTTACAGTAACCTCCTGGGATTTTAGTCCGACAAAAGAAAATATAAGCGTAGCATTACCGGGAACTTTTAAACTGTATGTACCATCCAAACTGGTAATAATCCCGGTTGTTTTTCCTTTTACGACCACAGTCGCTCCTGGAATCGGCTGTCCATCATCCGCTGATGTGACAACACCCTTTACATTAAGTTCCTGCGCATACAATGCAAAAGAACCTAAGAAAAACAAAAGAGCAAAAATCGTTTGTTTCATAAATTTAAATAAATGTTAGAAATATATTAACCTACATTTTAGCCCGGGAAGATCTCCCGGCATTCATATTGGCTGCAATTTTAACACTTATTAAGGGACTGAAACAATTATTTACTACATCAAAAATACAACATCAATTAATTGTTAATACAACAAAAATACATCACAATTATGCTTATAATATTGATTATTATCACATTAAACCATATTTACTACAAAGTATTATTACATCACCTAAAGCAATGTTAAGAGAATGTGATTCATCAAAACTAAAAATTGATGATAAAGCTCGTCATATTGGTATCCCTGTCGATATCCAATTTTTTTCGTACCCTGTACCGGCAGATTTCCACACCCCTGACTGAAATATTCATCAAAGGAGCAATCTCCTTGGAGGAGATATTCAAACGAAGGTAGGCACAAAGGCGGAGTTCCTTGGGAGTCAGATTCGGATAGACCACCTTGATCCTGTTCAGAAAATCTTCGTGAACTTCGTCAAACGCAGACTCAAATACCTCCCATTGCTTGTTGTGGTCGAGGTCCTTGTCGATTTTCACGATCAGGGAGGATATTTTATCGTTCAGACTGTTGTCCATCCCGGGTCTCTTTAATTTCATCAACTCATCCTTGATGTTGAGTAAAAATTTATTCTTCCTGATCAAATCCATAGTCTGGTTCGCCAGTTCCTTATTTCTGTGGATCATTTCAGACCTCAATTTTTCGTTCTTGAGATTAATAATCTTCTTCTCATCAATGAGTGCGTTGCGCAGGTATTCCTGTTCTTTCTGACGGAATGCCTGTAAATGTTTCAATCTTTCCTTCCGTTTTGAACCTTCCAGTCGGCGGTAGAACACCCAAATGATCGTCAAGGTTGCCAAAACTGAAAGGAGGAAATAGATCATATAAGCCCATGAGGATTTGTACCATGATGGGAGCACACTAAATTCCAACTGATCTGTCAGACTCTCGATACCCGACTGGTTCCTGGCCTTGACCATGAAAACAAAGTCCCCTTCGGGCAGGTTGGTGTATTCATTGGTAACAGTGCTGCTCCACTCCGACCAGGTTTCGGCAAATCCTGATAACTTATAGCTGTATTCAATATTCCCGGGATTATCGTAGGTAGGCGAAGTATAGTTAAACCTGAAAGCATTACCCTTGTGCGGGAATGAAAAAGATTTTTTACTTTCCCTTGATCTTTCTGCATAATTGTTGCCAAAATAAAAAGTACTGTCAAGGTGTATGGCCATTGCCTTGGTGATATAGGTAGAAAACTCAGGGTTATGGATGGTTTCAATTGCGGGGTTGAAATGGGCAAAACCATCTTCGGTTCCTATAAAATAATGATCATCAGAATATTCATAAACAGATTCGAATCCACTGATGAATTTCCCGGCAAGGATTGCAAAAGGAGAAGTGAGATGCTGGTACCTGAGATCTTCCTTCAATTTAAACACTCCTGCCCTATTCACAGCGTTCAACCAGGCAATGTACCAGATGTTCCCCTTTGAATCTTCCTTGAGATAGGAGATATCCGTGACAGGCTGAAGTAACTGGTTGAAAAATACAGACTTTTCAAAGTTCTCCTTTTGTGCGTTGTACTCGTAAACCCCTTGTTTGGAAGTGAATATGATTCTATTTTTAATCTTGAAAACATTCAGGTTGTAATTAGTAGGTAAACCATCCTTGGAGGTAAAGAACCGATATCCTATCACAGAGTCCAATTCATTGTTCAGACTAATTTTGTATATTCCCTTGAATCCATGGCTCATCCAGACATCCCCGTTTTCATCCTCTTCAAAGATCCTGAACGATTCATTAAAGCCTTTGATATGCTTCACGTAATGCCAGTGGGCGCCTTCTTTTTTGAACAACGTTAATCCGGTGTATGTTCCTCCGATTAAAAAGCCAGGGTGCCTTTTTAGCTGTATATATTTCCAACCACCCGGAGTCCTATCAATCAAGGTTGCTTTCTCTCCTTCAATGACAAATGTGCCATTGTTATGTCCGCAAAGCAATTCACCATCATGTACTTCCAGAGACCAAACCTGCCCAAGGGTTCCGGGTATTAGCCTGAAATTTCCAGTCAAACCTGAATTCAGCCAGTCGGTAACAAAAAGTCCCTGGTTGGTACCTAGATAAAGCTTATCTCCCTTTACCAGAGCCACATAACCTGCACCGATTCCCTCTGTATTCTGCAAAAATGTGATGGGAGAATTGATGTTTACATAATCAATACCATTGTCAAGCCCTAGCCATAAATTATCAGACCTGTCGGTAAAAACACTTAAGATCGTGTTATTTTGCAAGCCATTTTTCTTGTCAAACTTCTGTATAATGTTCCCTTTTCTATCCAGAACAACTACCCCATTTTGGATGGTACCAATTACATAATACTGATCGCGGATAGATGTGGCACAAAAAATCTGATTTTTCTTCAACAATTCATTGGTTGCGCCTCCCCAGGCCTCGATCTTCGTCCCGTCATATTGAAAAATTCCGTCATTCAGCGTGCAGATCATCAAATCCTTCGATCCGAAAAATGGCATCATAGCCCAAATCTGCATACCTTTTAATTTTTCGCAACCCGGGGCAGGGGTAATGCCTTTACCGTCAAATTCGAACAAACCGGCATTCAGGTCATTGAAGAATACCCTTTCATTGACCTTGAAGGCGTGGTGAAACCTTACCGGAGCTCTAAGAACGGTGATGTTGGTATCTTTTGAGCAGATAAATGCACAATTATACGATTGAAAAACAATCTTATCTTCCCATGAAAAGACGCTCCAGATATCATCAAAATTGCGATATGACGCAGGTATGAACTTCTTCAAAGATTGAAAAACCATTTTGCCGTCAGGCTGACTAACCATTTTGCCCAGCTCATTGTATGCCCCAATGTAAATATCGCCGCTTTTATCCACAAATAAAGCCCTGACGATGGATGAGTTGGGCATCTTGTAGTTCTGCCACTGGTTGCCATCGTACATGAGCAAACCTTCATTGTTGGCAAAATAAATAAATCCCTTTTTGTCCTGGGCTACAGACCAGTTTTGAGTACCTGCCTTGTATTCCCGTTTAAGAAAATTGCGGATAAATGGTGTTCCGATTTTTTTAATCTCAGCAAATGAAATGACCGGAAGGAGCAATCCAAGAAAACACAGGATAAAAAATCTTTTCAACATTGCCTGAAATTTTGGTTGCTTTTGACAGGAAGTCAAAAGTCAGAATCATTAAGGATAATCCGATCCTCAAATTTAATCTTTAATCAGAAAAAAACCCGGTTTTGTCTGTAACAAAACCGGGTTTCCACAGATAATCGGCACCGCGCTATTTTACAGGTACATTTTTGAGTGTTTCAACCAAAAAATCCCAAAATTTGGCGACAGTAGGAATATTAACTTTTTCATCAGGTGAATGAGGAAAACGCATGGTTGGTCCAAATGAAATCATGTCCCAATGGGGATAATTCGCTCCCAGAATACCACATTCCAGTCCGGCATGAATCGCTTTAACCTCAGGAATCCTTCCGAATTTATTTTCGTAAATTTTCTTCATCTCCTGAAGAATCTGGGAATCAGGATCAGGTTTCCAGCCCGGATACCCTCCGTCAAACCTGACCATTGCGCCTGCGAGCGTAAAAACGCTTTCGACTTGTTCACAAAGATCTTCTTTGGCCGAATCCACAGAGCTCCTGAGCAAACATTTAACAGAAATAACTCCGTTTTCTGATTTAACGGTAGCAAGGTTAGTGGAAGTTTCAACCAGTCCTGGCATGCTGTCGCTCAACCGGATTGTACCATTTGGACAAGCATACACAGAATCGATCAGATCATCCTGTACACGCTCATCGATCAGTGACTTTGGCTTAACTGTTTCCTCAGCGGTAAAACTCAAATTGGGTTCAGAAACACTCAATTCGGCTTTGTAGGTTGATTCATATTTCGAAACTGCATTTAGAAATTCCGAAACGACTTCAGTTGGTACCACAACGATGGCATAAGCTTCGCGGGGAATCGCATTTCTCATGCCACCTCCGTTGATTTCAGCCAGGCGGACATCCATTTCACGTGTGGAAAATTTAAGGAAACGAACCAGCAATTTGTTGGCATTTCCCCTGCCGAGGTTGATATCCAGTCCTGAATGACCACCCTTTAAACCTTTTATTGTCAGCTTATAAGGGGAATAGCCTTTGGGAACGATCATCTCATCGTATTCAAATTCTATATTACCGTTGACACCGCCGGCACAACCCACATAAAGTTCGCCTTCATCTTCGGAGTCCATATTCAGCAAAATATCGCCTTTCAGCCAACCGGCCTGAAGGCCGAAAGCACCTGTCATTCCAGTTTCTTCATCGCAGGTAAACAAAGCCTCAACCGGACCGTGAACCAATTCTTTTGATGCCAGAACGGCCATCGCAGCAGCTACGCCCATGCCGTTGTCTGCACCAAGGGTGGTTCCACGTGCCTTCACCCATTCGCCATCAATCCAGGCATCAATCGGATCATTTTCAAAATCGTGTTTTGTATCGCTGTTTTTCTGAGGAACCATATCCAGATGTCCCTGCAAAACGATGCCTTTTCTGTTCTCCATACCCGGCGTAGCAGCCTTGCGAATGATTACATTGCCTACGGCATCCTTTTCCGTAACCAGTCCGAGAGACTTTCCGAAATTCACCATGAAATTCTGGATCTTTTCCTCGTGTTTGGAAGGACGCGGTATTTGTGTCAGTTCATAGAAATTTCCCCATACAGCCTTGGGCTCTATATTTTTAATCTCTTGTGCCATAGTTACAAAATTTTAAATGTTAATGTTTACTTCTTTTGAATATTGGGCAATTCCAGCCCATAACCCTTGATGCGGTCTTCACGTTTCAACATGAGCGCAACTATCACCGCCAGTACACCAAATGATGTAAAAATCAGCATCGGAATTGTATAATCATAGGTCTTGACCGTTGCCCCATTGATAATTTTCTCACCTGAAATGCAATATTTATCCAAAACTCTTCCAATTAGAAAAGGAACTCCCATCAGACCCCAGTTCTGAATCCAAAAGATGACCGAATAGGCTGTTCCCAACTGTCTTTCAGGTACAATTTTAGGAACAGAAGGCCACATGGCGGATGGAACGAGAGAAAGCGCGATTCCGAGTAAAATCACAAGGAATGTAGCAAATATCCAGCTATCGATCATCGGAACAGAAAACAAACCGTGGATGACAACCAACATAGCTGAACCAATGATCATCATCGTAGCACCTTTCCCCTTTTTATCATAGATTCCGCCGAACAAGGGTGTCAGAAATAAGGTTCCCAAAGGCAGCAAACTGGGAACAAGACCAGCGACTTCAGGATCCAAACCATATTTGTTGACCATTAGGTCGGCCGCATATTTGATGAAAGGAAATACGGCTGAATAAAACAAAACGCAAAGAAATGCAATCATCCAAAATCCTTTGTTGGCCATGATAGAGAAAATATCTCTGGCGCGAAAGCTCTCCTCCTCTTCCTTCACATGATCAATTTCTGATGCATCCAGCTTCTTGTCCATAACGATGTATCCGAAAAAAGAGAGGAAACCAATGGATAAAAGAATCAGACAAACCAATAAAGGCGATGAAATCGAACCAAAATATCTGGCAATCGGAACCGGAGATGCCAAAGCCATTAATGTACCGATCCTTGCAACGGCAACCTGCAGACCCATGGCCAAAGCCAGTTCATATCCCTTGAACCATTTGACAATAATCTTGGTGACTGTGATACCGGCTATTTCAACCCCCACACCGAAGATGGCAAAGCCTAGCGAAGCAAGTGCGACCTGTGTCTTGAGACCCATAATCATGGCACCCTCAGGAAATGTTGTTGAAATGGCATAATATTTCAATCCCGCACCGATGACCATCACTCCCGCGGATCCGAGTCCGGTAAGTCTAACCCCGATTTTATCCAGAATAATCCCGCCAAGAATCAACATTAAAAAGAAAACATTAAACCAGCCATAGGCACTCGTAAAGGTTCCATAATCGGTACTGGTCCAACCAAGTTGAGCTTCGAGCATTGGTTTGAGCGGAGACATTACGTCGGTAAAAAAATATCCGCAAAACATGGTAACTGATACAATAGCCAAGGCTGCCCATCTTGCTGCTTTGGAATCGCGAAGGGACTTCTGAATCATTTCTGTCATAAAAAAGTATTTAGTTATTTAAAAATCAATATTCAGTTAACGATGCGCAATATAACTAAAAAGTGAATAGTGAAAAATGATGCTTCTTTCTCATTTTTCACTAGTCACTTTTTAGTTATCATGAGAATTTCACTTGGTTCCAATTCTGCGTATTGCACCAGTTGTGGGATAAAATTCGATTGAGTATTCGCCATTCAGTAATCCGTCTGACAAACCGGTAATAATACCGAACTGAGCAATGTTCATCGTTGCGCGGGCCAGGATATCGCTTCCGTTCAGCAACCGGACCTGGGTAACAACGGGTATCCGGTAATAAATTCCACTCGTGGTGATTTCTGGTGTGACCGTTGATTCAATTTTCTGCTTCAATTCACTGTTTGGTTCCAGTTCGAGCATAATAGGTTTGCCCGAAACATTGCTAACAGGCAGCACACCGGCTGTTGTCGAAAATCTGAAAGCAACCAGTGCTTTTCCGATCTTGCCATCAGGAACAACCTCAAAGCTAAAATGATGAAGCCTGTGTAACTTTCTGCCAGTAAAAAGTGCTACATAATCATCAATGATCTTGTTTAACCCTGTGATCATTGTCTTGTATGCTTCACCATCCGGGAGAAATTTATCGTCTTTTGCTGCCAGAATGGAAGCCTTTCTCTTTCTGTATTTTACTATATCCGCCGCAGCTTCGGCTGCTTTCTCCTCAAACGTTTTAAAGTTGCTGCCCGATTTCTTTGTACTGTCTTTTTCGGCAAGAAAAGAGTGCATCGACAATTCGTTCCATTCGTTGGGGGTGGTAGATGGCCTCATTGGAAAAACATTGGTAATCACCTTTCCTGCTTCCGGTTTGACTCCACTGTTGATCCCAATCATGATACCTTCCTCCGACAAACTCAACAGGGTGGCAGTGCTTCCTGTAGCCTTGTATACAGCAGCAGGATCAGGGTCTCCGAAGGTATCCATCCTGATATTGGTAATGGTCCAGTTCTCTTCATCCACTTTGGGAACATCATTGATTCCCAGGTATTTCTGCGCGAAGGCAAAATAGGGACCATGAACCAATATCTCCTGGTCAGCTTCAACCTCAATTTTAATCCCGGTTCGTGGTAATGCATAAACCACTCCTCCGCTGATCGCTGCCAGCTCACTGGGGGATTTCTTTTTGTCATCCTTGGCCGACACAGTCATTTGTGTTGCGGCGCAAACGATTAGCAATAAAAAAGTCAGAACTCTCATATCTTTGTCTTTGATAAATTATTATTACCTATTAAATCCCAAATTTGCTTGTTTTTTTCGGCATCTCAAAGCTTAGGTGCATTTTAATGCAGAAAATGCATCCCCCAAATAATCAGCAATCTCGCTGGATATTAAGGATTCTTCGGAGGTCATTTTTACCCTCAGGTCGGCAGAAAGTCCATGCAAATAGACCCCAAGCACAGCGGCTTCCTGTGCCGGGTAGCCCTGACAGAGCAAACCAAGAAGGATGCCGGTCAGCACGTCACCGCTCCCGGCTGTTGCCATGCCAGGATTGCCGGTACTGTTGAATGAAACTGTTCCATCCGGAAAGAAAATCCGGGTATATGCTCCTTTCAGAATGAGTATCACTCTGTAGCTCCGTGAAAACTCACCAGCCATGGTAAATCGCTCTTCTTCCGTTTTCATGACGATCCCTGAAAGGCGGTCAAATTCAACCGGGTGGGGTGTCAGTATGGTGTCGGATGCCAGTTTCTTAAGCCAGTCGGGGTGGAGCGCCAGTATATTTAATGCATCAGCATCCAAAATAAGCGGAACATGAATTTGCTCAACCAATTGTCTGACAACCTCCTGCGTTTCAACATTCGTTCCGATACCCGGTCCGGCAGCTACCGCTGAATAGTTGGACAATTCTGGAAGTGCTGTAATATAATCGTTACCATGATCAAGGCTGGTCATTGATTCAGGCAGGGCAACCTGCAAAATAAAACCGGCCGCTTCAGGAAGGTGGACTGTAATCAGTCCTGCACCTGCCCGAAGCGCCCCTTTGGCGGCGAGCTGCGCTGCACCGTATTTCCCTTTACTTCCAGACAAAAGCAAGCCATGACCGAAACTACCTTTGTGTGAGAACAGCTTCCTCCGTTTCAGCATAGGTGAAACACTGTCCTTGTCCAGGAAAAACAGATCTGTTTTTGTAGCCTGAATGGCCTTTTCGCTCAACCCAAACTTGATCACTTCCCAACTACCAAGATAGGGTTCATTTTCCCTGAAGAAAAGGCACAATTTAGGAAATTCGAGGGTGAGGGTTTTGGCAGCTTTTACAATCCCTCCTGAATTGTAAAGGTTTTCATCACATAACAAGCCGGAAGGCAGGTCAATGGATACGACTTCTACTCCCGACCGGTTAATCCAATCGATCAATATGCAGGCGAATCCTTCCAGCTGTCGTGAAAGTCCTGAACCATAAAGGCCGTCAAGAATCAGATCATATTTATCCAAAACAGGCAATTCTTCACCTTCCTTCAATTCCATAACCGGCACGGAAGTGGTCTCTTTTAATCTTTCGATGTTAATTAAAGATGCTCCGGATCTGTTGCGACCCAGTGAAGGAAGGAACAGATCTATCCGATAGCCCAGCCCGGACAACATCCGTGCAACTGCCAGGGCATCTCCGCCATTGTTGCCAGGACCGGCAATTACAGCAATTTGAGTCCTCGGTGAATAGTACGTCACCAGCCATTCAACCAGTGCTTGGGAAGCCCTTTCCATCAAGTCAATCTCAGCAATTGGCTCGTCATTCCTGGTCTGACGGTCAATCTGAGAAATCTGATCTCTTGAGAAAATTTTCATAAAACGGAACTAAAGAATGTAATCACTATCCAAAGTTACTTGAATTAATTGAAATTTGCACCAATTGAAACCAGCACCCAAAGTGAACTGATGTGAAGAAATTACCTGAAACATCATGGTGCAATTTGGACCTGAGTCTCATGCTTTTCCCCATTTGTTCACGGTGGGCACTTTTGGCACTTTTTATTATATTTGCTTCTCAATAAACTTCAAACTTAAAACTTATGCTTAAAGGACATCCCAAAGGGCTTATTGTGGCCTTTTTTGCCAACATGGGCGAGCGGTTCGGCTTCTACACCATGATGGCCATCCTTGTACTTTTCCTCCAGGTTAAATTCGGATTGACGGAGGAGGCTGCCGGTGAATATTACGCTAATTTCTACTTTGGTATTTATGCCCTTGCATTGATTGGCGGAATTGTTGCCGATTCGACCAAAAAATATAAACTCGTCATCTTTGCCGGAATCGTGATCATGCTTTCCGGCTATATTCTGATGGCCTTACCGGGATTATCCCTGAACCTGACCCTGGTTTCCCTGTTTGTCATTGCGTTTGGAAACGGGATGTTCAAAGGAAATCTCCAGGCAGTTGTCGGACAATTGTATGATGATCCGAAATACGCCAAACTGCGTGACTCCGCTTTCATGGTATTTTACATGGGAATAAACGTTGGAGCCTTTTTTGCCCCATTTGCCGCCACGGGAGTACGCAACTGGTGGCTGAAATCCAATGGATTTTTGCATGATGGAAGCTTACCGGCTCTTTGTCACCAGTTTATTGATGGAAAAATGACAGATACGTCCCAGTTCCAGGTTCTTGCACAAAAAGCAACCATCTCCGGACAAGTCGGTGACCTGAGTCAATTTGCACACAACTACATTGAAATATTCGCCAGAGGATACAATTACGCTTTTGGTATCGCTGCCGGAGCCATGGTTGTTTCGTTGCTGGTTTATGTTTTATTCAACAAACATCTGCCCAACAAGGAAAAAGTCGCTAAAGCACAATCAGTTCAAATTGAAAGTGGCCTAATGCCTGCATTATCTGCGATTTTAGCTGCTGCTGCTGCTTTCTGTGTGATCTATTTTGGCCTTGGCCTTAAGGATATAGCCATGGCAGTGGGACTTTTTGCGGCCTTCGTTGCCTGGATCATCATGGCAGCTAACAAGGAGGAAAAACCAAGGATCATAGCGTTGATCATGGTCTTCATCGTAGTGATCTTCTTCTGGATGTCATTCCATCAGAACGGTTTAACCCTTACCTTCTTTGCTCGTGATTACATCACCAAACAGGTTGGACCGATTACCAATCTCTTCTTTGGACCATGGTCTATTATCTCTGTTTTTGGCGCGCTTGCCGGACTTTTTGTTGCCCTTGGTAAAAATAAAACCAGAACCGAAAGGCTGGTTGGTACCGGATTATTCCTTGTAGGTTCCTTGGTAGCTTATTTTTATGTACAAAGTTTCCAGCCCGAAAACGCCATTGCACCTGAGATCTTCCAGTCGTTCAACCCATTGTTTATTGTCTTCCTGACTCCTCTGGTCATGAGTATTTTTGGCTGGCTCAACAAAAAGGAGATTGAACCTTCCACACCGAAAAAGATTGGATTTGGGATGATTATCGCGTCGGTAGCTTTTATGCTCATCCTGGTTGCCTCACTTAACATGGTTTCCCCGCATACTTTAAGTGGACAAGCTGTTCCGGACTCATCCAGGGTAACTCCTTACTGGCTGATCAACGGCTACCTGATTTTCACGATTGCCGAACTTTTCCTCAGTCCGATGGGCCTCTCTTTCGTATCAAAGGTTGCTCCGGCACGATTCCAGGGATTGATGCAGGGCGGTTGGCTGCTGTCCACCGCAATTGGCAACAAATTATTGGTGGTCGGCAGCTTCTTCTGGAGCCGTCTTGACCTCTGGATGTTGTGGTCAATTTTCATCGTTTGCTGCCTGGTTTCAGCTGCATTCATGTTCTCTATGCTGAAGAAGCTGGAAAGGGTAACGAACTGATAAAATACTGATTCACATCATTAAATGGAGGAATGAAATTGATCATTCCTCCATTTTTTTGGATTATTCCGGATATATCCGGCAATATGTTCCATGACTTCATCATTCCGAATAATTATATCGAAACAATCGCGCTGCCACAATTTTTTATAAAATGGTTTCCATTTTAATGTTTTTACTCCCCGAATGTATTCAACTGTCGTTATGGATTTGAACGCATCCATCACATTTCCAATAGTTAGGTGTTGGTCATCAATAATTTTCTGATTATTCTTCTGTCCGGGCAACCCTTGTGGTTGCCTAATTTCCAAATTTTCACCAATTTCATAGGGAAAATGAAATTGATTGAACATTGCAAAATGGTCGACCACGAGGGTCGACCCTACTGCGGAATTTATCAATAATTGTGATGGTGCAGTTATTTCTATAATGCCATGAAAATGGTTGGGCATCACGACAAATTCATGCAATTTAATATCCTCAAATCGTTTTGGTAATGCCATCCATGAATTTGCAACCCTTGTTCCGGCATCGTTTCGAATCATTTCACCATCAATCACCTGGCCTAATAAACAATCAAAATTCTGACAACAAGTGGTCACAAAATAAAGACCCCTTTTCGAATAATCATATCCCTTCAACCGGCAAGAACGACGATGATGTTTTGAAGGATCGAAATATCGCATGAAGTTTTTATTGACTGGCCTTAAGTACACACAATCAATACATTATTTACAGCACTTTTATGACAATACGAAATTAAGGCCCTGATTTCACCCACGGTTCCAGCACCTGTTCCAGCACACTTTTCCCTTGAACATAGGACAGGAAAATCCCATAGTTGGTGATGGGAATGCCATACTTTTCGAGGTCCCTCAGCCTGGCAGCCATCCGTTGCGGGGTGATCATGCAGCCACCGCAGTGGATCACCAGTTTGATACCTGCCATCTCTTCCTGTTCAGGCCACTCCCTTCCAAAAATGTGACGAACTTTCACTCCCGGAAATTTTTTCAGAATCAGGTTCGGAATCTGCACAGTGCCGATATCTTCCCTGATTCTGGAATGGTTGCATGCCTCAGCAATCAGGATGGTGTCGCCCGGTTGCAGTTGATCGGTCACCCGAACAGCATCAGCAAAACCTGACAATTTCCCGCGGCTCATGTAGTTGATCATCATGATGGAGAAGGTGGTGAGCTCCACGTCATCCGGCGTCCAGCTTTTCATAATGTCCATCGCCTGCGAATCGGTGATGATGGCCTTTGGGCGTTGACCGAAACTTGCCAGGAAATTTTCCCAGCGTGTTTTCTCGACAGGATCGTTGCTTCTGGCCTGTCCAAGGTTCATCCGGTAGGAGACCGGATAGGCCCAGCGACGGGTGATGTACTCTTCCGCCATTGCCTGGGGACGAAGATAACGGCCAGGAGGCGTCTCCTCATCCATCGGGATGTTCAAAATATAAAATTCATTGGGTTGCACGAATGGCAACAATTCAGTCGGATTATTTTTTGGAATGTAATTGCTTAGCAGGAAAGTCAGAAATGCTGCCCTTTGTTCGTTCTGAAGCGCGGAAAGGGCGATGCGGGGAAACTGTTTCAACTCTGACATTTCTTCCTCCAGCCAGGCGATGATACTTTCGTCTGATGCATCAAAGAGATTGTACACCACCAATATCTGTTTCTCCTCGGCGAGAGATGCTTCAACCAGCAGCTTCCCGGTAGGTAATCCGGGGGATGCCGGGTCAATAACCAGCAATACCAGGTCACATTCCTTCAAAGCAGCAGTCACCTTTTTCCTTTTCTTTTCTCCCAGGATGTCCGACTCATCGTAACCGGCAGTGTCCATCAGTTTGACAGGTCCGATGCCATGCAGTTCCATCAGGGTGATCCGGGTGTCGGCGGTTGTTCCTGGAGTAGCATCCACGATGGAACTCTCCTGTTGGGTGATCAGGTTCATCAGGGAACTCTTCCCTGCGTTCATGGTACCGAAAATACCGATAATATCTCTTTCTGTCATTTTAAAAAGGTAGTTGCCCGGTCCGGCATGTTTGTCTCAAAAATAGTTATTGTTCAGGAATGATTTCAGGGAAACAATCAATTTCATACTTTTCTTTATAGATTTGTATAGGTAAATATCACACATGAAAAAAATAGCCGTATTTCCCGGATCATTTGATCCCTTCACGATCGGTCACGAATCAATTATCCGAAGGGCATTGCCCATGTTTGATGAGATCATCATCATGATTGGTTACAACTCGAACAAAAGAACCTACTACCCGCTTTCCAAACGGAAAGATTGGATCAAGCAGGTTTTTCAGGATGAGCCGAAGATAAAGGTTGGAAAATATGAAGGACTTACTGTGGATTATTGCAGAAAAGTTCATGCTCAATATATCCTGAGGGGACTCCGCACAGCCGCCGACTTTGAATACGAGCGGGCCATCGGCCAGATCAACAAAAAGATGTATGAAGATATCGAAACCGTCTTTCTGCTTACACTTCCCGAGCATACTGCCATATCCTCCACCATCGTAAGAGATATCCTCAGGCACAGGGGCGATGCCTCCCAGTTTCTTCCTGCCTGTTTCAAAATTGATGAGTTTTACGACGAACCGGACGAATTCTGAATATGCTCCGCACATTTTTTCTCCTGATTTTTACCTGCCTCTTCGGTTCACTTTCCGGGCAAACGGTTACAATATACGGTCAGGCACCTGACTATGCAGGGAAAGAGCTGATTTTCTACACTTTCCCCGAACCAATTTCCCATCAGCCAAAGATTCTTGCAGAAACAAAAATCGGGTTAGATGGTACGTTTAATCTCGGTTTCAAAACCAATCAGTCCATTGAAATCTATTGTGACCTCGAGAAATTAAGAGGGACACTCGTCGCAGAACCAGGCGCAACCTATCAGATTTCATTGCCAACCTACGCGCCAAGAACCTCACAGGAGGCTGCCAGTCCCTATTTTCAGCCGGAATTGTACTGGCTTGGCATCAAAGGTGCCAATCCCCCGGACTTGAACTTCCTGGTAAGAGCCTTCCTGACTGACTACAACAGGGAACTGGCAACCCATACCATCGATCTCTATCAGAAAAAATCAGCAGATTCTGTTAAAGCCATCATTTCAAGACTGGAAAAAAACTATCCTGCCGGGAAAGATCCGTATCTGAATGCGCTCAAAACCTACAGTTACGGGGAACTTGAATTGATCATCTTTCAGCCTGCCAAAGAACAGATCATACAAAAGTATTTTGCAGGAAAGAATGTGATGCTCTCCCACCCTGCCTACCAGCATCTCTTCAAGGCCATTTATTCGGATTATCTCACTGGCAAATCGCAGGATTTTCATCAAAAAGAGTTCATAGCACCCGCATTGAAAGGCGATTTTGCCGGATTCGTGCATCAACTGACTTCGGCCGGATATAATCTGCCGGCAGCGGAGCTTTTGGCCTGTAAATGTTTTTACGACGGCTTCCATGACGGCAAATTTGACAAAAACGCCATGACAAAAGGGCTGAAAGAGGCAACCATTCAAGTCACTTTCGAACCGTTGAAAGAAGTCCTGCCGGGAATCGTCAGAAAGATCACCTTCCTTCAGGAAGGAAATCCTGCCCCCGGACTTGTACTGATCAACAGGCAAAATGTGAAATTACCGCTTCGTGCGAACGGAAAATTCCTTTATCTGGCCTTTTTCAAAAGCGCAAGCAAAGAGTGCAGGGCCGAACTGGACTCGCTGGTTGGCATGGAGAAAAAACTGAATACGATTTTAACTGTCATCCCTATTTCGCTGGACGAAAATTTCGGGGATGCCACCAAATTCTGGAATGAAAAGAAATATCCCTGGGAATTGTACGCTGCCGCTGAACCGGAGAAAGTTCGCAAGGATTACCTCCTTAAAACTGTTCCAACTTTTTACCTGATCTCTCCCGACCAGAAACTGGTGCTATCACAGGCTTTGTCTCCTTCTCACAATTTCGAAGCACTCTTCCTGAAAATATACAGGGAAAGCAGGTTCCGGAAACAGTAAATCTGTCCACAAGATTTATGATTATCTCATCCACGAATGACATGAATTGGATTACATGGAAGGGAATTGCACCTGATCATGCAACATGAAAACTAATTGGTGCGAATTGGTCATCCTCGCCTGCAAACCTGATACTTACAATCAGTATTCCCAATCCTATTTTCAGTGAATTGAATCATTCAAAATTCTCTTTTGTGTTTTTTTGCCGTAAATTTACGAGAAGGACTTTCAAATTTTAGAATCCTGCGAAAGTCTATCTCATTCCATGGACAACTGTCGAATGGATAAACATTTTACCATATTCAGATTATTAGCCGATTGCGCATGCCGCGCTCAATTTGCACGTTTACTGCAGAGGGTGAAAGTTTATAAAAGGAGCTTTCCAGGACAACCCGTTGGTTACGATTAACAAGGAAATACCAAATCAATGAAATCATTTGAACAATTGGAACGCCTCACTCGGATCAACCGACTGATCAGCTCAGAAAAGACAGGCACGCCCGAAGAGTTTGCCTGTTACCTGCACATTAGCCGAAGAAGGCTATTTGAACATTTGGACGAACTCCGTACCATAGGGGTAAAAATTGACTATTCCAGACAGCGGGGCACCTATTACTATTCGAATGGCCATGAAATTGAACTGAGCTATTCACTGAAAATCATCTCGAAAGAGAACGCAAAGGTAATTTTTGGAGGTAATTGTGCACTTTTTTTGCAGCGTGCTTTTTTTGTGCACCCTGCGAGGATAATTTTAACCTTGTAACGTTACGCGTGCCAAAACCTGCAGCACGGAAAAGAATGCAAGGCTATGAAATTAAAATTAAATAAATTTGAGTAATGAAAGAGTTAAATGAAATGGAATTGAGAGAAGTCGAAGGTGGAAATCTATGGTGGGATTTGGTTTGCCTTGTGTATGATGTCATGACAGGAGAAGGGCTGATTGGTAAATCCGCTGCATACACTAGTTATTACAGATCGCAAATGCCACCGAATTGGACAGGCCACGGTTATTAATAAATGAATGCTAGCCACTGAAGAAGATTCTTGTTTGGCTAGCATTTACATTTCTAAAATTATGAAAATCAGAAATGAAATTAAGCGGAAATTAATTTGGTGGGGGAATCTTCAATTTGCTCCATTTGTAGGTGTATCATTACTTATGTCATATCTGATCTTTATTTTCTATATTCCCGCAGCCCTTTTTCTTCCACCTAGAGCGTCATCAGGGGATATTCATTTTTTTAAACTCATTGAATCCATCATCATTGCTCCGGTTATTGAAACATTAATATTTCAGGCAGGATTAATCTATTTGATCGATAGATTTTTAACAAATAAGATTACATTTCAAATAGCAATATCTTCAGTACTTTTTGGATTATTTCACAACTATAATATTACCTATATTTTCTTCGGTGTTTTTTTGGGAGTAATATTATCAACCGCCTTTATACTTTACGAGAGAAAAAACAATTGGAGCGATGCCTATATCGCTGTTGTCTTCATTCATGCACTTCGAAATATGATCGCAATTGGTATAGTACTGCTCAGGATGTAGCCAACTTTCCCACATTAGCACGTTAGCAAAATTGCACATTTCCTCATTTATTAACCATCTTTATATTAGCCATTTATAATCTCGGGAAAGCCATAGGAGGTTTGATCTACGAATTAACACACTGAAATAATAATGGAGGAAATCTTTGGTTTGATCAAAAGGCATAAAAAGTCCCTTGCCATTGTGGCTGTTATTCCTTCTGTCTACTATATTTATCAGCTCGGTATTCATTTTGGAGATTTCATTTACCTGATATCTCACTGAATTTCAAGGCTGATGCTATTTCTTTTGTTGTTTTTTCTTACCGCAGAATCATGCCTTTTCTTAAATTTCGCATTCAATAAATCAGGCATGAACCGGTATGTCCTACCATCCAATCAGCTCCTTAGCAAATGATCATTTCCCCACGTTTACTACCGGAAACTCCGTAATCCGCAGCGTCGTGCAACCGTATGGCAACAAGGATATTACCTCGGGAGCACCCGTTTTCAGCTGGTATTGTTCGCTGTAGGGCAATGGTCCGGCGGAGCCGTTGTACAAGGCCAATGAAGGGATCAATACCCCCTTGGTTTTGATTTCAACCGGAGCATTTTCAGGATTCCAGGGATAACTGTCCTTTGGAACAGACCGTTTGACGACCTCAAAGTCTTTCCCTGGATTCTTTACTGAGGAAGCCAGCAAGCCATAGTTCCAGCGGGTAGTTGGCCAAACTTCGTAAAAGAATTCACCGTACTTGTCGGTATTTTGGACTTTCTTCCAAGATTCTCCAATTTTAAGGGCAAAGACCAGCGGACCACGTTCTACTGTGGCCGAATTTTCATACCAGCGGCTCACGGATACCTCCATCGGCAAAACCAGTTCAACTACATCACCATCAGACCATTCACGAGAAACCGTTGTCAGATTACATATTGCAGATTCATTCCATTTCATTCCGTTTACAGATAAACTCCCACTCTTGCACCAGGAGGGGATTCTCAGATGGAAAGCAAAATTGATTTTTTGTGCCATTTTAAGAGTAAACCGAATGGTTTCACCGAAAGGATAATCTGTGGTTTCGGCAATTTCAACAATTTTCCCATTCCCAACTTTGGCCTTCACCGTTGAAGGTGCATAAATAAGTGCCGCAATTCCCTGGTCAGCAGAGGCGTACCAAAGATTTTGGGTGAATTTCGGCCAACCCTGGTGCATATTGGAAGTACAGCATGGATAACCTGTAAGTGGCCCGAACAATTGTCCTGTTCCTTCGTAGGCAGTATTGAAATTTCGCTCTTCCCGGCTAACCAGCACCTGGTTGACCTGTTGAAAATACTGCCGGCTGTCGTAGTTATCTGTCGCCTGGGTCGGCAAAGCGTTAAAGGCCACCCTTTCAAGTTGATCGGCAAAAGCGACTTCCCCCGTAACCGGAAGAATCGACTCCATCGAAAACATCATCTCCACAGCCGAGCAAAATTCGGACCCCTGGGTCGGATTGTTTCCATGAAGCATCTCATCGGCTCCGTACAATCCATCCGGAAAACCATGAAACTGTTTTAAGTCAGAGAGTCCCGACTTTACGGCGTCCACATACCTGGCATCCTTTGACTGCTGAAAATACACTCCCGGCTCCTTCATCCCCTGGGCCACATTGACACAATGGAAACTCCAGGGCTGACTCAGTTTTCCGGTCAGGAAGGCATCCGTCCAGTTGACGGTCTGCTTGTGGATCAATTCACCCAGTTCGAGCAGTGATTTGTCACCGGTCAGGTTGTAAAGCCAATACACCACCGCCAGGTTGTCGCCACCACGGTCTTCCCCCCAATGGGTCCAGTGGTTCAAGGGCATTTTTGGCAATTCAGTCAACTGATATTTGAAATAATTACGCATCAGCTTAATCACTCTTTCATCCTGGGTGGCAGTATAATATTGCTGCAAAAATTTCAAGACGACCATTTTTGGCCACCAGTCGTGGGCATTGCCACGCTGAAGTCCGGGTTCGTTAGGCCTGTCCGTCACCGGACCGAAATAGCCATCCGGCTGCTGGCTTTGCAGTGCCCATTCGACCCACGGTTTGGTCTTCGCTATCAGTTCCTGGTCCTTCAGCAGATAGGCCAGCGGCAATAGTCCGTCGATCCAGTAAGGTCCCCGCTCCCAGGCATCGCCATCGCCACCGAGCCAGCCGTTCCGTGGCCCCATCACCTTTTCGTAGATTTCATCCAGGTGACCGGTCATGCCATTCTTTTGCTTGATCAGCTGATCTTTCAACCAACCTTCCGGGGAAATCGCTCCAAGGGGAAGTTCGATGAAAGGCTTGGAGATCAGTGGGGCCCTGTTGTTCAGGTAATTCGACGCTTCGGGTTTTCCAGTTTGTTGAGCAACAACAGAATTGGAAAATAATGCAAGCACCACAAGTAAGGTGACAATTCCGGTAGAATTTTTCATTCGTATCATTTAATCTATTTTTAATATTTATTTCTTCCGTCAGAATAGGATAATTCAGCGTCTTTCACACATCTGAATCCTACTGTTGCATTGCGTTCGAATCCTTCCGAGACCCGCAGCAGAAATTGCCTGTAATGCAATTCCCTTGGACCTCCCTGTACATACCACCAGCTGGAGGACGGATTGAAAAAACTGCCACCCTTCATCATGATGTAACGATAGCTTCCATTGGTATAGAGGTCATTGGTCAATTGCCAGACACACCCGACGAGATCCTGCAAACCATAGGGATTTGCACCCTTTGGGAAGCTCCCTGCCGCATAGCGTTTGCCATCTCCGGCATTGCATCGATCCGGATCAAGGCCTGTAATCTTAAACACGGTCAAAGTACCGGTCACTGATTCTTCCGACCGTTTGATCTGTTGCTTCTGTTTCCATGGCCACTCATTGCAGGCAGCTGTTTGTGCGGCATACTGCCACTCCAGTTCTGTTGGCAGTCTTTTGCCTGCCCATTTGGCATATTCCTGTGCATCTTCATAAGAAATATGGACAACAGGAAATTGCTCCTCCCCTACCGGGAAAGTCCCATTTTTCCAATTTCTCAGGAAATTGACACTGTCCGCTGGTTGGTACCCCGAAGCGGTCAGAAATTCCTTAAACCGGAGGTTCGTTACCGGAAACCTGTCCATGAAACAGGCCGGCATTTCGAATGTTTTTCCCTCGTTCTCTTTGGGATAAGGTATAAACTCATCTCCGTTGGTCGTATGAAAGATGAACTTCCCGGCAGGAATTTTAACCATCCCAGGTGGATTTTTCAGGACAGGTTCAGTCTTCACGACCCTGCTAATGAGCCTTGGCGTTCCGGGTACCAAACGGACAATTCTTTCATCCATAAGCTGTTGCTGCAGAAACAACTGAATCACAAATTTCCCCTCGTAACGACCAAAATGATCCGATAAACGAACGGTCTGATCCTTTGCCCGAAGAGTAAGTGGTTTTTTTGCGTAATCAGGTACACCGGCCCATATCCTGATCGAATCTCCGCTTTTAAACGACAACGAAAGTTCATCTCCTGATAATGTTGCAGTGATCAGCTCAGGCAGCTGAGCCACGCAATCCACTTCACCTTCATTGTTCGATCCGAGCCAGCTTTGGTTGAAAGCATCGGTTTCTGCTTCCATCTGCCAGTTCATGCCCTTGGATACCGGTATTCTTTCTTCGTGCTTCCATAGATCAATAAAATGGGTTCCGGGTTTGGGTGTCACCTCAAAAAGGAGATCTTTGAACCCTTCCGGGATCAGGCTATAAATGGTAAATACCGTTTTTTCATCTGTATACCATTTGTTGACCCATATTTTATCCCGGGCGGTTTCCAACAAGGGAGTGACCTCCTTTGCCGTAAAATTTGTGGAATTTTCCCGTTGAATTCGGGCAATCCTTCCCAGGTAACGATATTGTTCATCCGCCCATTCGGGGATACCGGGGGCAAAAATATTCAGTTCGGTGCCATATCCGTTGAAAAAGGAGAGACAAAATTCCCGTTTGATCGGTTCCTTGTAGATTTCTGCTACCCGAAAAATAGCAAATTCGGGTTTAATGATCTTGTTCAGGTTCAGCATCGGACAATAATAGAGTGCATTATGAACCCTTCCGGCAACGATACCCTGCATGTCCTTGGGAATTGCCATGCCCTCACTGTACATAATCACACCCTGTCGCACGGAATCAGCAGCCTGTTGAAGTGCTTTACTGGATGCTCCCCTGGTATCCAGAACAACCCCACTCGCGCTGGTAGCTGCCACAAGCCGGGCCATACCTCCGGTATGACTCTCATTTCGTGTATTTTCATCCCATGGATTGTAACAGATAAACAAGCGGCTTCCCAACTTATTCAGCATTTCTGACTCCTTCTTAAGTTGCTCCGTTCCGCCGGGGAGATCACGAAACAGGTCCCACTGGTTGCGCTGATCTACTCCGAGAGTCGGCCATGTGGGCCAGATGCCAATAAAATCGTCACCGCCGTAGCTCGCTTTTCCTTTCCTGACAAAATCTTCAAGATGGAAATTTTGATCCTGAACATCATAGAAAAATCCGTTCCAGGCCATCATCAGATGAGCCACATAGGCCTGCCTGACCCACTTCAGATCTTTTCTTTCAAACAGTGAATTGTCAAATTGACCCGGATCAACATCATACAACAGCCTGTCCTGAAAAATCATCCTGAGACCATCCTGCCAGTTACCCTTGTGAACATCCGCATAGAAAACATACTGAACGACTCCACCCGGCGCCATCTCAGTTTCAAAACGATGACGCACAGATTTCTCCATATGATCCCTTAACCTGCGGGTGAGCGCTGCAATCTTTACCCCATCATTCACCTGAAAATCCGTGAATCCGAGTTCCCAGGCATTGTCCGGCAAAATACAGTTGACGGGATCAAACCCCGGTCGAAAGAGATAACTCCTCGACAATGGATGATCTCCTTTCCCGGTGACGCATATCTTGTCCGCCGAAAATCCGAAAGGGACCACATTGGTCAGCCACAAGGTGTCGCTTGAAGAGTTTTTGAACGTAATTAAGGCCTTGTATCCTGGACTAAATCCTTCTGTCTCCTCGACAGAAACTTCCATTTTTGAATTAGTAGCGTTGCTCCCAGGCCCATCGTGAGTTGTAAAGATTTCCTTATGCTGGAGATCATTTTTCGGACAAATCTCATAGGAAATCAAAGGCATTGGATGTTTCAGCAATATAGGAATCCCTGAACCATCAACCAATCCGGAAATTTCGGTCTTTGACAATTTACCAGCAATCAATTGGATATGATTCTGAGCAGTAACTCCAAAATTTAAAAATATTAAAACGGCCATCTGACACAGTCTGATCGTATAATTTCTCATTGCAAACATTTTGGAGCTGGAAAATGAATCGTCAGTTGATTGAGTTATTCTCCGGTGACGTTATAAAACAACAATTACCGGCCGAATAAAAATAGTAAAAAAGCTTAACTTTGTCAAAAAAACAACAGATGGAACAAAGACAAATTGAAGTTGCCAAACAGTTGCTGGCTATCAATACGATAAAAATACAGCCCGACTCTCCTTTTACCTGGGCATCCGGATGGAAAGCACCCATCTATTGCGACAACCGCAAGATTCTCTCTTATCCTGCAACCCGCACCTTCATCTGCGATGAATTCACCCGACTGGTGAAAGAGAAATATCCAGAAGCAGAAGCCATTGCCGGAGTTGCAACAGGAGCCATTGCCCATGGTGTGTTGGTGGCAGAAAAACTGGGACTTCCGTTTATTTACATTCGTTCGGCTCCCAAAGGCCACGGATTGGAGAACCTGATCGAAGGTGATATTCCCCAGGGTACCAAAACTGTCGTGATTGAGGATCTGGTTTCGACTGGTTACAGTTCGCTCAACGCTGCAGAGGCTGTTCGCAATTATGGTGCGGAAGTATTGGGTATGCTTGCCATTTTCACCTACAATTTCCCACATGCCGCCAAGAATTTCGAAGATGCCAAAATTGAGCTTACCACCCTCAGCAATTACAATGTTTTGTTAAAAGTCGCATTCGATTCAGGCGAGATCAACCTGGAACAACTGGAAAGTCTGAATAACTGGAGAAAAACTCCTGAAACCTGGGGGAAATAAGTAATTCAGCGTTGAACTTTCTGTATTTATAATGCAATGATAACATTCATCGAGTGTTCAGCCAATTCTTTTTGCCTGACCTTTAACGGACTCATCACCACCTGTAAAAAACATCTAATCGCCACTCAATCAACCAACCAAGCTTCGATATGGGAATAGAAAAATATGTCTGTGAACCCCGGGTTATACCCTATTCACAGGAACTGGTTTATACCAAACTCTCCAATCTGAAAAACCTGGAACAACTTATTTCCAAAGAAAAAATGGAGGAGCTTACCCAGAAAGGAGTGAACATCTCAGGTTTTAACCTGGAAAATTTTACTGCATCCGAAGATCGCTGCAGTTTCAAAATCAATCCACTCGGAAATGTCGGGATTGAAATAGTGGAACGCGAACCTTTCAGAACCATTAAATTTGAGGGCGAAAAATCGGTACCTTTTCCAGTTACATTTTGGGTGCAACTTGTGGCAGATTGTGAAATCAGTTGCAAAATCAGACTTACACTTCATGCCGATTTGAGTCCGATGATCAAAATGATGGTCAACGGTTATCTTGAAAGTGGAATTGAAAAGCTTGCTGATCTTCTGGTATCCGTCGATTACTCGCAAAGCTGAGTACTTGCATTACAATCCTGTCTTGAATAAACGCATTCAGTTGTCTCTGATTTTCAGAAAATTAATTAATTTTGATTGGCCGCTGTGCTTCAAACATCGGAACAATCGCTGAGCTTGACCTTTTTTTAGTCACCTGTAAACATACAAAGCCATGTCACAAAAAACTTCCATCAACGAAACAAGCCAGATTCGCAGTGCTGTGGAAATAACCTTGCGGCTTGCACTCCTATTTCTTTTGCTATACTGGTGCTATGGTATCATTAAACCATTTATGGATTTCTTCATTTGGTCAATCATCTTTGCTGTTGCACTTTATCCTGGTTATGACTGGCTGGCAGGAAAACTTGGCGGAAGGAAAATTTTATCTGCCGTCTTCATCGTTGGCGCAATGATGTTGTTGTTCATCCTTCCTGTTGTCCTCTTCGCCAGCTCGTTGTATGACGGAATCACCTTTATCAAGGCTCAGTATGAATCCAATGGCAGCCTGATACCCAATGCTTCAGAACAAATTGCCTCCTTGCCATTGATTGGGCCTCTTATTTATGAAAAGTGGAATGCCTTATCGACCAATACGGGGGAAGGACTTCAGGCATATGCTCCCCAACTCAAGGATGTCTCTCTAACAGTTATCTCTTCCATCGCTTCAGCAGGAATTGGTTTCGTGAAATTGTTTATATCGATCCTCATCGCAGGCTTTTTGTTGGTCAGTTCAGAAACATTTTCTAAAATGGCTTTGGGACTTTCCACCAAACTTATTGGCGATCATGGCACGGAATACGCATATATGGCAGAAAAAACGATCCGAACTGTTGTGAAGGGGATACTGGGGGTTGCATTTATCCAGTCACTTCTTTTGGGGATAGGAATGGTAATAGTTGGTGTTCCTGCTGCAGGACTGCTGTTCATGCTGTCGCTTATTCTGGGAATCGTTCAAGTTGGTGTTTTCCTGGTAGTTATCCCAGTGGTGATTTATGTTTTTGCTACCTATAGCACCACAACTGCAGTACTCTTTTTGATCTGGTGCATCATTATTTCACCGCTGGACAATATCCTAAAGCCTATTTTATTGGGGAAAGGTGCACTCGTCCCAATGCCGGTTATCTTTATCGGTGCCATCGGAGGATTTATTTATTCCGGATTCGTTGGCCTCTTCACAGGAGCTATCGTCTTCTCAGTTGGTTACAAACTCTTTATATTCTGGATGGATCAAAAAGAGCTTGATGAGAAGACAGCAGTGAAATAACTGGACTCGCCTAGGGTGAAAATTGAACCTCCTTGAATTGAAAACTTCTGATTAAACCTTCACGGTTCAGGATCAGCAGTCTGCCGTCTGCATCCGTTCCGGTAATCATTCCTTCAAAATAAATTCCGTCGGCGAAGTATTTCGCCCATTGCCCCCGCCTGAAAAGCTGTGACTCATAGTCATTGCCAACCAGTTCAGACTTACCTTCAAACAGTTGCAGGTACCGCAAATCAAGTTTACTGCACAATTCGCCAAGTAACGCGCTGAGATCATAATTATTTCCTGTCAGATTTCTCAAAGATATCGGATTGGGGGCATCTGAGACAAACCTTTCCTGGTTGACATTTAATCCGATCCCAACGATGGCCCTGGATAATTTTCCGGTGGTAACTGCTGTCTCAATCAATATGCCGGCTATCTTTTGATCACCGGCATAAATGTCGTTTGGCCATTTGATCGATAGATTTCCAATATAAACGGCCAGAAAATCCGTGATGCCCAGTGCGATCGCTTTGGAGATGGAAAATTGCCGGGCGACATCCAAATTCGGAGGATAAAGCACAATGCTGAAAGTCAGATTCCGATCTGCTGCGCTTTCCCAGGATGAACCACCCTGTCCTTTTCCTGAATTCTGACAAGCAGCGATGAATACGGTTCCGTCATTCAGACTTTTTGTCAGCAATTCCTTTGCGGCATAGTTATTGGTCGAATCTACAATATCCAGGTGTACGATGGTTGATCCTATCATGACTTTTCGAGATTATCAGTCGGTAAAGTTAAGTGATATTCGGTTGATCAGGCACCTAAAGAGTTTTTTCGGAATCACTTAAAACAACTATCTTTGTATTTTAAATCCAATCATGACTCAAAAAGACAGTAAAAATGTTCAGTTCAATTTGGTAGATGCCATCGTAGAGGGTATCCGGCGAAAAAAAGGACTGGAGATTGTCAACATCGATCTTTCCAAAGAGGGAGAAGCCGAATGCGACAACTTTATTATCTGTCACGGGAGTTCCAACACACATGTCGACGCAATCGCACGCTCCGTGGAAGAAAGTGTAACGGAACTGGCTAAAGAATATGTCTGGCGTCAGGATGGATTTCAAAATGCACAGTGGATACTTCTTGATTATGTGAATGTAATGGTTCATATTTTTCAGGAACCTTTCAGAAGGTTTTATGATCTGGAATCGCTCTGGGGAGATGGAACTATTTATAACATTGAGGCTGACATTTAAATTATTATGGCAGAAAAGAAACAAAATACAAAAGGTCCACGGACCAACAAACCGAATAAGCCTGTAGTGGGTAATTCCAATAAGCCCTCCGCTTTCAAGTTTAATCCCATTTATATCTATGGCATTATCATACTGGCCTTCTTCGCCTTCCAGTTTTACGGATCCGGAGGAAAACCTGTGGAGACCAACTGGCGGGAGGTTAAAAATACCATGCTCAAAAATGGGGATGTAGAAAAGATCGTCGTCGTCAACAAGACTGAAGCCGAAATTTACCTAAAGGAGAGTTCGTATGATAAATACAAGGCCAAAATGGAACAGGGCATTTCCGTTCCACCCAAGGCAGGACCTCATTTCACTTTCAACATTGGATCTGTTGATGTATTCGAATCCAACCTGGCCAAAGAGCAGGAGGAAGTAGGAGAAGCATCAAGAGTGACCTTAAAATACGACAACCGTACCAACTATTTTTCTGAGATAATCGGTTGGATATTCCCGTTGCTGCTTCTGGTATTATTTTATTTCTGGATCTTTCGCAGAATGAGTAAAGGCGGAGGCGGATCAGGAAATATTTTCAACGTAGGAAAATCGCAGGCCAAGGTATTCGATAAAGAATCGAGGGTCTCTACCACCTTCAAGGAAGTAGCAGGTTTGGCGGAAGCCAAACAGGAGATCCAGGAGATCGTTGAATTCCTGAAAAATCCTGAACGATACACAAAATTGGGAGGAAAAATCCCGAAAGGAGCCTTGCTCGTTGGCCCTCCCGGAACAGGAAAGACCTTGTTGGCCAAAGCCGTAGCAGGAGAAGCTGAAGTTCCTTTCTTTTCCATGTCCGGATCTGATTTCGTCGAAATGTTTGTCGGCGTAGGTGCTTCCCGCGTTAGAGACCTGTTTAAACAAGCCAAGGAAAAATCACCTTGTATCGTTTTCATTGATGAGATTGATGCGATCGGCCGTGCCCGTGGCCGTAACCCCAATATGGGATCCAACGATGAACGAGAGAATACTCTGAATCAACTTCTTACCGAGATGGATGGCTTCGATACCAACTCTGGAGTCATTATACTTGCGGCCACCAACCGTGCCGATATCCTCGATCGTGCCCTGATGCGTGCCGGTCGTTTCGACCGTCAGATTCATGTCGAATTACCAGATATGATCGACCGCAAGGAGATTTTCGAAGTACACCTGAGACCGTTGAAACTTGGATCCGATGTCATAGTAGAGTTTTTGGCGAAACAAACTCCCGGATTTTCAGGAGCTGATATTGCCAATGTCTGCAACGAAGCTGCGCTGATTGCCGCCAGAAAATTAAAAGAGGTGGTAGAAAAACAAGATTTCCTCGATGCGGTAGACCGTATTATCGGCGGACTCGAGAAGAAAAACAAAATAATTTCGGTGAATGAAAAAGCCACCATTGCTTACCATGAAGCCGGACACGCGACCGTCAGCTGGTTATTGGAACATGCGCATCCATTGGTAAAAGTAACCATTGTCCCTCGCGGAAAAGCGCTTGGTGCAGCCTGGTACCTGCCGGAAGAAAGGCAGATTACCACCAAAGAACAGATGCTGGATGAAATCTGTGCGACTCTCGGAGGCCGTGCTGCGGAAGAATTAATTTTCTCGTCAGTTTCTTCAGGTGCCCAGAATGATCTTGAAAAAGTAACAAGAACATCCTTTGCAATGGTCTCCTACTTCGGGATGAGCGATAAAATCGGAAAAGTGAGTTATTACGACTCCACCGGACAGTCTGATTATTCATTCACGAAACCATACAGCGAAAAGACTGCAGAAATCATTGATTCTGAAGTAAACGTCATCATCAACAAAGAATACGAAAGAGCTAAAAAAATTCTGGTTTCCAATGCCGCAAGTCATAAGAAACTGGCTGAACTCCTACTCGAACGTGAGGTAATTTTCACGGAAGATCTTGAAAATGTATTCGGTCCAAGGCCATGGAATAAACCAAAAGAATCTGAAAAACCGTCGGTGGAGGAGGTATCCCCGCAGGCAGAAACAGATAACAATACTGCTGTATAACATTAAAAAGTGATGGAAAACGGTTGGAAAAAAATCTACTTTACAGGCGAAGAAGTTACGGCAACAATTGCTCATGACTTACTGGCTGAAAGTGGAATCAATTCGGTGATTATGAACCACAAGGATTCCACTTACCTTTCCCTCGGAGACATCGAGTTGTACGTCGAGGAGAAGGACGAGAAAGAGGCTTTAAAAATTCTGGCTAAACTAAAAAAAGGGTAATTTGAAAGAATTTCAGAAGAGGAGCATCTCCGGACTGCTCTTTGCGACCGTACTGTTGGGAGCAATCGTGTTTGGTCCATGGAGTTTCGCGCTTCTTTTCGGCCTTTTTTCCGTTTTTATCCTCAGAGAATTTTACCAGTTGTCAAAGACAGCCGGCGTTTCCCCTCAAAAAACAGTCGGACTGGTAATTGGAGGATTGATATTCCTCTCTACCTTTCTTTATGCCAAAGGCATTATTTCCGTCAATATGCTCGGAATTTACCTGGCCATGCTCTTTGTTGTGCCAGCCTTCGAATTATTCAGGGCGAAGAAAAATGCATTGGAGAATATTGCTGTGACCCTTTTCGGAATTCTTTATGTCACTTTTTCATTCTCGTTGTTTAATTTTCTGGTTTTTCCTGATTTTCCGCTAAGTGATCAATACAATCCAACGCTCCTCGTTTTCCTTTTTATCCTGATTTGGGCTTACGATTCTGGCGCCTATTTATTTGGGATCACTTTCGGCAAACACCGGCTTTTTGAAAGGATTTCACCCAAAAAGAGTTGGGAAGGTTTTTTCGGAGGATGGTTTCTGTCCATGGTTCTTGCTTTTGCCATGAATCGACTGTTCCCGACCTATGATTTATACTTTTTATTGCTTATTGCAACTACCGTTACAATTACCGGCACATTTGGCGACCTGATTGAGTCAATGATCAAAAGGAATCTGGGACTGAAAGATTCCGGCAAGTTCCTGCCGGGTCACGGCGGATTGCTCGACAGATTCGACAGCATCCTCTTCGCTTCACCCTTTGTATATCTCGTGGTTCAATTCTTCGGTTAAACCACTTAAGACTTTAATTTTCGGCTATTTAAATCGATCACCGAGCCCAATTTCCTCAACCCTGTCGATAGTTCTATGGATTCATTTTCTGATGGCTCCTCATCAGCACATTCCACATTTTCCAATTGCAGGACCGTTGAATTGCCGAATTGTCTCTGAATTCTAAAATTATTGACTATTTTTGCCGGAACCAAACAAAAAAGGATGAGACTACACAAAGAAGGCTATAAAATAGTTGCCATATCGATCTTAATATGGCTGACTATCAATTACTTAGTTGGACTAACTGGAGAAACGGTATTCCGTGTTTTTATTCTGTTGTCCACATTACCCCTGTTAATCCTGAGTATTCGCTTTTTTCGCTATCCCCACAGAAATATTACAGACGCTCCAAAATCAGTACTGTCGCCGGCTGATGGCACCATCGTTGCCATTGAAGAAACCACAGAAAATGAATATTTTAAGGACAAGAGATTACAGGTCTCTGTCTTTATGTCAGTGTACAATGTGCATATTAACTGGAATCCGGTTCCCGGAGAAGTAACTTATTTCAAGCATCACAGTGGTCATTTTATGGCAGCCTACCTGCCAAAGTCCTCTACCTTAAATGAAAGAGCAACTACTGTAATCCGAATGGCGGATGGCACAGAAGTTCTGGTCAGACAGATTGCCGGAGCCGTTGCGAAAAGGATAATTACTTACTCCACTGCCGGCAAACAAGTTACACAAAAAGACGAACTCGGGTTCATCCGTTTTGGATCGCGGGTAGATATTTATCTGCCGGTCGGAACCAAAATAAATGTTGAATTATGCCAGGAAGTGACGGGCAGTCAAACCATACTTGCAGAACTCTAATCCGGATCGAATGATCAGAAAGAATATCCCCAATTTCATTACCTCGCTCAACGTGCTCTGCGGAAGCGTCGCGGTAGTATTTATTTTGAAGGGAGACCTCACCACGGGTGTATTCCTGATCATGCTGGCGGCCATTTTCGACTTTCTGGATGGCATGAGTGCACGGCTCTTAAAAGCCTATTCCCTCATGGGAAAAGAGCTTGATTCATTGGCAGATATGATTTCATTCGGGTTAGCCCCGGGGTTGCTTATGTTCAAATTACTGGAAATTAGCATATTTAAAGCAGACATTCTGCCGGAACTACAGTCCAATCTTTCTCCTGTCCAATTACTGATCATGGGAACCGCATTTCTGATACCAATTTTTTCGGCACTCCGACTGGCCAAATTCAATATTGATGAGCGTCAGACAAGTTCCTTTATTGGCTTACCGACTCCTGCAAATGCCATATTCATCTCCTCACTTGCCTTGATACAGGAACACGGTTCCCTACCTGCCGTCGACCATATCCTGCTTTCCACACCTGTATTGATTGGAATCACACTGATCTTCTCTTACCTGCTGATTTCTGAAATCCCCATGTTTTCGCTCAAATTCAAGACCCTCAGCTGGAAAAACAACCAATTACAAATCTCCTTCGTATTCCTCTCCATCTTACTCATCGCTGCATTGCAATTGTACGGTATCGCCTCCTGCATACTTCTTTTTATTTCAATTTCACTTTTCGTGATGTTCAAAAAATAGAAGATTTTAAGTTCCTGCAACTGAATCATGGATGGTTTTTGATTATTTTCGGGAAATCAAGGTACAAATCGCCAGATTTTGAATTAAATTGCGTCTACCTATTTAATACCAATAACTAAGGCCATGCTTCTATCCCGAATTTTTTTCCTCTCATTAGTGATTTATTCATTGACCAGCTGTCATTCAAATCCAAAATCTACCGTCAAACCGAAAGAAACTTACAAGGAAGAGGTAACAAAACTCAATGATAGATTGAATGGGCGGATTGGAACATGGGCACAAGAAGGTTCAAAATGTTTTGGACTCATCGTTTTGGCCAACAAGAATCAATCTGTTAAATATGGAAAATCTATCCAGGCAGTCATTGTATCCATCCGGAATGACAGTCTAAAGATGAAAGCACTGGAGACCATCAATCTGGCAAAAACCAAAGACTGTAACAAACTGGGAATTTCAACAGGAAGTACCTGGTGGGAAAAGGAAGGCGAACTATTTCTAACCAGAGAAGAGGCAGACAAATACCTCAAAAACAAAGGATGGGTTTACAAAGACGATACAAAAGGCAGATTTAAGGTCGGGAACTAAGTCAGTATAGTCTATCTAAATGGAAGAAGACCGCATACTGGTAGAAAAGATCCTGAAACATGACAGACAGGCATTCGGATCCTTGGTAATAAAATACCAGCGATTGGTCTATGTGACCTGTTTCAGGCTTGTCCGGTCCAAGACTGATTCTGAAGATCTCACCCAGGAGGTATTTGTAGAGGTATTCCGGTCCATCGCGCTCATCCAGAAAGACAACGACCTCTCAGGTTGGATTTATAAAATAGCACTGAACAAATCGTTGAGTTTTCTGCGCAAACACAATCCTGTCAAACTGACCAACAGTGTTAGCATTGAAACAGCTTCCTCTTCCATCGACAGAACAATCAAGCAAGTCGATTCGAATACTCCTTCCCAAAAACTTGAACAGGAGGAATCAAGAAAAATAATCTTACAAGCCATTGATAGGTTACCCGAAAATCAAAAAAAGGTAATCCTGCTGCACAAATTCGAAAATTACTCACAAAAAGAAATTTGTGAGCAAATGGGAATTTCGCTTATCTCGGTTGAATCGCTCATCTACAGAGCCAAGACCAACCTGCGGAAATCGCTGTTACACTATTTTAAAAATCAGTCTGAATAAAATGGAAAAAGCTAAAAAGCACCGAATCATCCAATGGATCAACATCTTTTTATTGATGATTAATATCTCGGCATTTGGAACAATTCTGCTGCTCAACAGACAAGGAAATACGCCATCGCTTGAGAAATACAATTCGGACCAATTCCTGAAAGAGGAACTTAACCTGACACAGGATCAGTTCAAGAAAATGTCGGTGATAGACAATGAGGTACTCAGAATTTATCAATCGCTGCTTGACATGGAGTGCGCCTATAACTTCAAACTGGTTGAAGAGATGACTTCCGACCACCCTTCTAAGGCAAAGATGGATTCCATTGCCGTCTCAATCGGAAAATACAGAACGGGTCTGAAAAGGCAAACCATCAGGCATTTTGAAAATATTAAGAGCATTTGCACAGACGAACAAAAAATCAAACTCAACGAACTCCTGAAAGAAATGATGGAACTGGGCAACCAATGCAGCTATTGTAATAAAAAAGAGTGCTCCAGAAGGGACCAGCTAAATAATTAATTTTTGATTCCGCGCCAGATCTTTTTTTTTTGTGCGTCTTTAAAAGGAACCCATACAATTGATGTGAAACCATCATTAACCAATAAAATTTCCGATTGAATGAAATGTGCCCATTCTATACAATTGATAAAGGAAGATTTGTCCGGCATTGAATTTCAGGAACATCTGGATCAATGCCCTCAATGTTCAACCCTTTTGGAACAAGTGAATGGTTCCATGCTATTTTTAGATGAACCCATTGACCTTCCCCCAGGCCTTCTGGATAAAATATTGGACCATACCAAGCTGGAAATTGGAGAACGATCTAAAAAGAGAGATCTGTCCCTGTTTTTTCAATTTTCAACTGTTGCAGCTGCAGCCATCGTACTCGGTATCATGCTGGGTTTCCATGCCAATACACAAATACTGTTTTCCAAAAACTCAAAAAAGAATGAAGCACTCATTCAACTCAAAGAAATACATCACCTAAATGTCGATCACGAAAAATTATTTTAATCTTTCACCCACTCATTTGAACCCAATTACTCCTAACAAACAACCATAACCGACTCTTCGCTCTCAAAATAGCAATTGGTTATTTTATTCAAAGAGTTCAAATGGTATTATAAAAAAAGTATGAAAAGCAATCTAAAAAATTCAAACCTTCCCAGAATCGTCATTCAGTGGACTTTCATCGTGGCAGTTGTCATTCTGGCCGCATTGCCATTTTTTAAAGATGATTACACACCCGATTTTGAGGCCTATTGTCCTTTCGGTGGAATACAAGCCCTCAGCAGTTTCCTGCTTAACGGTTCATTGGCATGTACCATGACTTCCGCCCAGATTGCCATGGGAGTTATGTTGATGATTGGGGTCGTATTGTTCAGTAAACTGTTTTGCTCCTATATCTGTCCCATTGGAACGATCAGTGAATGGCTTGGAAAGCTTGGTGAAAAAATCAAAGTAAGAATTACCCTATCTGGTCTTACCGACACTTTGATGAGATCACTCAAATACCTGCTGCTTTTCATCACCTTCTATTTTACCCTTGGTTCCAATGAACTGTTCTGCAAGAAATATGACCCTTATTACGCGATCGCCTCAGGCTTTAGCATGGATGTGGTTCTCCTGTATGCTTCACTTGCAATCGCAATTGTCATCATCGGTTCCGTTTTCATCCGACTGTTGTGGTGTAAATACCTTTGCCCGCTTGGAGCCATTTCCAACCTGTTCAAATTTGCCTGGTTTTTCCTTGCCGTCATCCTCATCTACATTGTGCTCATTAAACTGAACTTTACCATTCATTTTGCATGGCCATTGGGAATTCTTTGTCTTGGAGGATATATCCTGGAAATTTGGGGAACACGACTACTCTTCATACCGGTTGCCAGGATTACACGAAACGAAACCACATGCACAGATTGTCAGCTTTGCAGCAGAAAATGTCCACAAGCCATTGATGTAGCCAGCATGAAGGTGGTTAATCATATCGATTGCAATTTATGCAGTGAATGTATAACGGTTTGCCCTGTAAAAGAGACCATACAAATCAACCACTCCAACAAACTGAGATGGTTGCCCCCAATCGCAGTACTGGTGTTAATCGTGGTTGGATTTTTCCTGAGTACTGTATGGGAATTGCCAACAATCGACCAAAAATGGTACGACAGCAATGAAATGAAGAAAGCAGAAGTCTTTACCCAGTCGGGTTTGAAAAATGTAAAATGTTATGGAAGTTCTATGGCCTTTGCTGCTAAAATGAAAGAGGTGCCTGGTGTCATGGGAGTGGCAACTTTTGTGACCACGCACACGGTAAAAGTATATTTCGATCCTGCGGTCACCAATAAATTAAAACTGCAATCCGAACTCTTCACACCGATGAAAACGCCGATACGACTGCTTGACAAAGGGATTGAAGAGGTTAAAGTGGTCTCATTGTTACTTGATAACTTCTTTGATCCGATGGACTTTACCTATCTGTCCATCTTACTCAAAGAAAAAACAACGGCAATTGGTCTTGAAAGTGAATTCAATTGTCCGGTTCAGATCAGAATTTATTTCCCCGGCAATTCTGATATTAAGGAAGAAAACCTGATTAAAGAGCTCGAATCCGATCAATTGGCAGTAGAATCGGGTGGCAAGAAGAAAAATATAGCGATTTCATACAAAGTCGTCAACAAGCTTCAATTCTCAACAATTTCGAAAGGGGATTATGTCAGGAAAATGTTTCAGCCGATCGTCAAAGAGTTCAACAACATTGCAAATTACAGTACATCGCTTCTTGACACCATGGTTGTTCCTTTGGGCACCAACAAATACAACACCAAGGCACTTCCTTATCTGATCAGTCACCTGTCGAACGATGACGGCGTTGTTGGATTTAAATCGGCACTCGACACGATACAACAGATAAATTTCGAGATAATTTATGTGGATACCCTCACCAATCCAACCAAAATCTGGAACTCCCTGAAGTGTGATTCCCTCTCTATCACCTTCAGCACAGGTGAAAAAGAGAAAATGGCCAACATGTTTAAATTCTAAAATCCCTGATGATTAATTGATGTTACCATGCTTGATCTGATTAAAAAACATATTCTGTTGCCTTTATGTACATTACTTTCTGTAGGTACGTTTGCCCAGAATGGTTTCAGGCTGAATGGTCATATCATTGAAAGTAAAACTGGATTTAAGATTGAATTGGCATCTGTCCAATTACTTGAATTAAACAGGTGGACAACAAGCAATAACCAGGGAGATTTTATTTTCAACAATGTACCTGCCGGAAAATACACCTTGCAGGTAGTTTGTTTGGGTTATGAAAAAAACGAACTTCCTATCTCCATCAACAGCTCTGTTACCGAGGTAACAGTTGTCATGCAACAATCCTCTCTGGCTTTGGAGGAAGTCGTTGTAATAGCCCGGGAGCATACCAGTATGAGTTCCTCCTCCAAGATTGAAAGTACCGCGCTGACGCATGTGCAGCCAAGTAGCCTCGCGGATGTGATGCAACTGGTACCGGGACAAATTACCCTCAATCCAAATATGTCTTCCTCCAATCAGATTACCATCCGGGATATCAATACCGCCAGCAAACCGGATAACAACAGCGCCATGGGTACGGCCATCGTTCTGGATGGAACTCCACTGAACAATGATGCCAACTTGCAAACCCTCAATACGGCAGGAAGTGGCACAATTCAGGCTTATTCAACCTCCGGACAAGGAATCGACCTCAGAAAAATTCCTACCGACAACATTGAATCCGTTGAAGTTATCAGAGGTATTCCATCCGTCGAATACGGCGACCTAACTACCGGAATTGTTCTTGTCCGCACCAAAGCAGGTAAATCAAAACTACATGCAGGGATCAAAACAGACCCTAAAATAAAGCAATTGACCCTATCCAAAGGGTTCCTTCTTCCCGGCACTAAAAATGGGGCTTTGAATATTGATGTAGATTACGCACATTCCTACGACGACCTTCGTAAACCTTCAAAAAGTTACAAAAGACTTACCGGGCAGTTGGGTTACTCCAACACTTTGTTTACTGACTCCAAACCATTAAGTATCAATGTAAAAATCAACTACTACAATACCCTTGATAAAGCAAAGAATGACCCGGACCTGTTAAGAGAGGAAATTTTGCAGGAAAAAGAAGAAAATGCAGGATTAAAACTTTTCGGAAAATGGTCTGTGAGAAAACCATGGCTCAACAACATATCCTATAATTTTTCAGGTGATTACACCAAACAGGAGGTCTTTGAACACAGGGTGACTACCAATGCAGGAGCCACCGCCTTGCCAACAGCTATGGTTTCCGGAGAGGCCGTAGGTTCTATTTTACCAACAAGGTACATCAGCGATCTAAGAATAGACGGACAACCCTTCAACTTTTATGGAGTCGTGAAAGGAACAGTCGCCAACGATTTCGGTAAAGCCAGTAACAACCTGATGGTGGGAGCAGAATGGAAAAGCGCCGGCAACAATGGGGCCGGAAAAATATATGACCTGACAAAACCACCTACCGGTGCTTCTTCAACCAGACCGAGGGCTTTCAATGATATACCCATGAGCCGTGATCTTGCATTTTACGCCGAGGACCTCTTCGTTCTGCCTATAGGTTCGGGTTCACTGAAATCCCAGTTTGGTATTCGGTACAACAATATGCTACCCAAAGGCCTTTTTACAACAGATGGATTCATCAACCTGGAACCCAGGATAAACATCACCTACGATCTCTTTCAAAAAAGGGAAGATCTGTTGATGCAAGATTTGTCCTTTCACGGCGGATACGGAAAGACCTCGAAAAACCCATCCATGATTTTCATGTATCCTGACAAATCCTATCAGGACGAGATGAGTTTCAACTACTATCCGGATCTCATCGTCATTACCACGAAAGTGATCACTGACACAAGTAATCCTGCGTTAAAACCGATTTCCAATACCAAATTTGAGGCAGGAGTTGACATGAAGGTAAAAGGAATTAAGGTATCCGTTACAGGATTCTCCGAAAAGATAATCAATGGATATACCTGGGAAAGTCAATTTTTTGCGATGGAGTACAACAAATGGGATCAGGTATCGGGTATCGGAAAACAACCGCAATACCAAAACGGAGCGATTACCTACGTTGAAAATGGAACAACCAAAACCCTTCCCTACGCAAAAAAACAGGAGTTTCATTACTATAACAGTCCGCAGAACAACTACGACGTCACCAAGAAGGGAATAGAATACATCCTGAACTTTGGCAAGTTAAAGAGTCTTAAAACGACCTTAATGGTAGATGGCGCTTACTACCACATTCAAAAAACTGAAAATGTGGCACCTTATCAGGAAAGACCCAATGCATCCTACTTGGGTGAAAAGTTCCCTTACGTTGCGTTGATGCCAGGTGGAAAAGGAAATTTAAAACAAAGGCTGAATTCGAACATCAACATCACCACCCACCTGCCCAAGGTCAGGATGATTGTTTCGGTAAAAGCACAAATTATCTGGATCGACAAAACTGCTTACTACTGGAACTACCAGGGACAAAATGTGGCATATACACTGAATTCCAATAATGAAAAAATTTATGGACAATACGAACATGCAAGCAAAGTATACGTCGATCCGGTCGGATACCTCGACAAACAGATGCAATACCATGCGTGGCAATCAGCCAATAGTTTCCAAATGCCTTTTAGCTTTTTGGTTAATTCCCTGTACAACAACTATTTTACCACAGAAAGTTATCCGGTAACATGGCAAATAAATCTAAAACTTACCAAAGAAATTGGCGATCGTGCCCAGTTCTCCTTCTATGCCAACAACCTTCTTAACCAAAGGCCCATCTATCGAACAGCTCGTGCGGATTCCTATGTCAGGATGAATCAAACCGCCTATTTTGGAGCTGAATTAAAACTAGTATTCTAAACCAAAATAATAAAAAACCATGAAAAGATCAATTGTTTTAGTAATGGCACTGACTTTGGGTTTAACAGTGCTCAACTGTAAAAAAGATGTCACCCCGAGTTATAAGGTTGACGTCACCCTGGCATTCCCCCAGGGGTTCACGCTGGCATCCATGCCTACCGGTGTGGAAATAAAGATTACAAATGCCGAAACGGGCAGAGAAACTGTGATCCTTGGCGATGCCTCGGGAAAAGTTTCGGTCATTCTTGTCGAAGGGAAATACAGTGTCAAATGCAATTTTTCGGTTAAAGTAGGATCGGACGAATACTTTTTCAATGGGGTGCAAAACAATGTGGTTTTGACAAAAGATGGTCCGATCAACATGGATTTGGTGCTGGCCAAGAATTCGGGGGGATTTATCCTGAAAGAGATCTATTATGCGGGATCCAAGACTCCGGATGCAAAAAGTTATGCATCAGACCAATTTCATGAAATTTACAACAATTCCAACGACACGCTGTTTGCCGATGGCCTTTGCATCGGATGTCTGCAGCAAATTGCCTCCTCCCCCAATGTCTGGCTAAAAACAGATGGAACGGTTATGGATGAACTTCCGATCATATTTCAGGCATGGATGATCCCCGGAACCGGCAAAGAACATCCTGTTTATCCGGGTAAAAGTTTGGTGATCGCCCAGGATGGTATCAACCACATTACCGACCCCAACGGGAATCCAACTTCACCTGTGAATCTGGCCAATGCACAATGGGAATCCTATGTCGACAACGGCAAAGACCTGGATGCTCCCGGTGTTCCCAACCTTACTTTGATGTATACCACTGCACCTCTGATGACCGACTGGTCAGTCAATGTGAACGGTTACGCTACCATTATATTCCGTTTGCCTACAGGAACCGACTGGCAAACTTACGCAAACAACGCAAACAACTTCAAGACTGCTCCCAACAGCACCGCCACCACCAAATACTTCATGATTAACAAAAGTAATGTAGTAGATGCGGTAGAATTAGTCTATGCGGATGAGACAAAGCGATACAAAAGACTTCCTGATACACTGGATGCCGGATATACTTACCTGGATGCCGGTTCCTATAGTTCCAAGTCAGTCAGGAGAAAGGCGAACATGATCGTCGGAGGACGAGTAATTTACAAGGACACCAACAATTCCACAGCAGATTTCTTGCATGACGTGACACCTACTCCAGGCGTAAATCCGACGGTTGTAGAGAAATAACCTAACCAATAACGCAGCACATTTCCTCGAAATGTGCCGCTATTAAACTAGGAACCCGAATGACAATTTTGAGAAAATATCTGTTTCTTTTTATACTGATCATAACAGTGGTCAGTGTGAATGGCAGTGATAGTCTGAGAGTCAAAACCTTCAACTCCTTTCGCATTACAGATTACAGAAATCTGTGGTCCGGGACGGAGAACATGACCGGATTGATTTTTACTTCAACACCCAACCTGGTAGGTGTCTACGCAGGAATGGACGATGCAGACGGCAGCTACCATAAAACGATGGACCCCTCAAATTATCAGATCTACAGCTTATCCACAAAAAGTTATAAAAAAATTGGCAAATACACGCTCTACGGAGGTTTTGCCTACAACAACCTACTGGAAAAAGGTTCCAGATGGAACGGAACTTATGACCCTTACCGGGGAAGTCCCTATATCCTGGGGGATTCTATCAGCAATTCGATCTACAGAAAAGAGAATTATTCCCTGACAGGAGGGGTAGCAACCACTTTGAACGAGCATCTCATGATCGGCTGTAAGATAGACTACTTCGTTGGTGTGGGAGCCAAACAAAAGGACCCTCGACCACTCAATACTGTGGTTCAGTTCTTATTTAACCCCGGAATCATCTGGAATAAAAAGAGTTACAACCTCGGATTAGATCTTGGCTACCTCAACAGGCAGGAGGAGATCAGTTACCTGCAGAATATCACAGACAATCCGGATCCAGCCTTCTATTTCTTCAAAGGGTTTGGATTCTATGCCAAAGAGATCGGAACCAGTTACAGCCGATTTCAAAGCCTGAGTGAATACTTCGGAGCCATACAATTTGAAAAAAAACAGAACAAAAACCGTCTGATCAGCGAATTGCGGTTCAAATACGGCATGGAGCAGATCAACGATGGGTCAAGTGCAGTGATCAAACAGTATGGCGGTGACTGGAAGGCAATCGACTTCAGGCTCAATGAGACCGCCAAGTTTGGAGAAAATAAAAAGCTTCATACGCTGCTAATTTCGGCCGGTTTCTTTGATGGAGATGGAACGGAATATACCCAGGACAAAGTTTACAAGGGCAACATCGCTGAATATGTAACCATTGCGAAGAATCTCAAATTCAACAGAAGAAGGATCAGCGGTAATCTTCGTCACGAATTTCAACGACTCAATGATTCCGGGCAGTTGGATTGGTCTGTTTGGTCGGGGTTGGCTTTTTTGTCAAATGAGGAGACTTATTATTACATCCCTGAAATCTTCACGTCAAAGTATACCAACTTAACAGGAGATCTATCCCTTGAAAAAAATCTCTATGTGAAATCCTTTCATTTTGCGCCTCGAATTTCATTTTCGTACGTTCAAAATCTGAACGGAACAATGCTTTTATCCGATCTTACCGAAATAACCAAAAAGCAGATGAAAGACATTTACACTGCAGATTTTAATTATTATGCCGGAAACCAATTTAAATTCAGCGGACAATTGGTTTGTGGATATTTTCCGGTAAAAATCAAGCATATTGATCAGTTGTTTTTTTCACTTGACTATACCAACCTGAGATCCATCACCCTCAACGATGGGTTCTCAGTTTTGTCAGGAAAAATTGGATTTATATTCTGACAAATGAAGCAAGAAAAATTCCGCTGGATGTTACAAGAATCTCCATTTAAAAGGATCATATAAATAATACAAAAAAGCAATGAGCAACGTTATTGAATGCAATAACCTAACCCATTATTACGGCAAGAAATTGGTGTACGAAAATCTGAATATCCATGTCAGAGAAGGTAGTATTCTGGGTTTGTTGGGTAAAAATGGTGCAGGAAAAACGACAACAATCAATATTCTCAATGGATTTCTACAACCCAGAAGTGGCGAATGTCTGATCTACAATGAAAACACCCAGCATTTGTCACCTTCCACAAAAGCACGCATCGGCTTTTTGATTGAGGGGCACATCCAATATTCCTTCATGAATATCAGCCAGATCGAGAAATTCTATGCGGGATTTTATCCGAACTGGAAGAGAGAACCCTATTGGGAATTGATGAAAAAGCTCAAGGTCGTGCCGAATCAGAAAATATCCTCCATGTCATGTGGACAGAGATCACAGGTTGCCTTGGGATTGATACTCGCCCAGGATCCGGATCTGTTGATATTGGATGATTTCTCGATGGGTCTTGATCCGGGTTACCGAAGACTATTTATTGATTATCTGAGGGAATATGCCAAAGCGGAAAATAAAACAATCTTCACCACCTCACACATCATTCAGGATATGGAAAGATTGATTGATGATGTATTAATCATGGATTACAATCGGATCCTTGCGCAAAAACCCGTAAATGAGTTTATGCAAACCTTCAGGCAGTTTTGTTTTGAAACAGAACAAGATGTACAGAAATTGGCAAAAGAAGCGTTTGTTGTCAACATCGAAAAAATCAAAAACAGCATAGAATTATATACTTATGAACCAGAAAAATCAATCAGAGCATTTTTGGACAGTCAGGGAATTATTTATAACAATTTCAGGCAGATACAGATGTCACTCGAAGATGCTTTTATTGGATTAACCGGTAAATACTAAAGTTATGTGGAAATCATTATTATTCAAAGAATGGCTAAAAATCAGGTGGATTTTGGCAATTTTTACGACCATTGGATTGGCTGCACTCATCTCCATCTTTCTGAACGTCCAGCATGACATCCTGTTTAGTGGCGCAACCAATTATTGGTACAGCATACTTTTCATGGGCTACCAATATTATCACCTGCTTAAGTATGTCCCCCTGGTTATCGGACTCTCTGTGGGCATTGCTCAATACTTTCCGGAAACGATCAATAAGAGGATCAAATTAAGCTTCCACCTTCCGATTAATGAGAACAAAATGCTCATTGGCATGATGTTATGCGGTTCAGTATCACTTTTTGTCTCTTTTGGATTAATGTTCAGCATGTTCTGGATGGGTAGTCTTCACTATTTTCCTCAGGAAATAGTTGATGCAGCCATTCCATCTGTCATACCCTGGTTTCTGTCCGGATATGCCATCTATTATTTTATCGCGTTCATAGTTCTGGAACCGGTTTGGAGATATTGGATACCCTATGCCCTCGTCGCATACGGGTTTATCGCACAATACCTGTTGTCTTCGGGTGCGGGCGGGTACGAACCCGTGAACATGAAATTTTTCATTCTTACGGCTTTTTTAAGTCTTTCATTGTTGTTTTCAGCCAATCGTTTTAGAAAAGGAGAAATGTAATTATGACAGCTATCAGCAGATATGTTCTGATTTTGACCGCAGTGATTGTCGGATCGATAACCCTTCCAAAACTCTACTGGACCATCATGGAGCATCCCGTTTATGCTCCTGTCATCACCTACAGTTGCACCGAGAAAAACTATATGATCCAAAGGCCGGGTACAACCATGATTCGCCAGGATCTCAAAGGAAATAAATACACAAGGGAAGAATATGAAAAAAAACTTCCTATGATGTTTTTTATGCAGTTGGCTACCTCCGGCACGATGCCCGACTCCATCAACGGTGTCGAAATGGACATTCACCTGCTTCGTAAAGCAAGGTCCAACTATAGGTTTCAGCCAAAGACCCTGGATGCACCTCAGGCAGGACTCTACCCCTTGTTCGAATCCGCATCAGGCCGGGTTAATCTGGAGATGCCGGATGACTATTTCAGAATCAGAAATCAGTTCGAATTTCTGGATGCTAAAACAAACAAGCTGATCGAAGGGAAAAGTACTGCTTACACTGAAGCCCTGACCAAAAAAGGATTTGCATTTCCCGCAAGGATTATTGCAGGAATACCAACAACCAAAAAAAGTTGTGATGAAGGCTACCTGATCGCAGATGCTCAGCAACAGCTTTTTCACCTAAAAATGGAAGGGGGAAAACCGTATGTAAAGCGAGTTGGGATCCCAGCCGATTTGTCCTTTCTTTGGATAGAATGTGTTGATTTTTCAAACAAACAATACTATGCCTACCTTATCTCAACCAAAAACGAGGTATACGTTTTAATGCAGGATACCTACGAATTGGTAAAATTGCCGGTAGATGGTTTCAATCCAACTACTGATGAGCTGAAAATTTCAGGTGATCTATTCAACTACAATGTGGTGATCGAAGGCGACAATTACATCAGGAACATTGCGCTGGACGACAAATTCAAAAAAATTGATGAATACTCGGAGAAATGGGAAGACAAATACCATCGGCTGGAAGGAAAGATATTCGCCGTCATTTTCCCTTTTGAAATGACGCTCAATAGTGATTTAAGCCGCTTTATTGACTTCCGAACCAGATACTCAGATGGTATTATGTTTTTGATTTTTAGTTTACTATTGCTTCTTCTTCAGATCAGTTGGATACTTCATTCAAAGAAAAAACTCAAAAATCATCTGGTTGATCTTTTCATTATTTCCACGACCGGACTATTCGGATTTTTAGCCGTTAATATATTTCCCAATAAACATTACAACTAAAATTTAACCTGGTAAATAATCATCTGCTAATAATTACATCTTAATTTTAAGTGTCAGGATGTATTTTTAGGGGGTATTAACAAAAAAAGGACAGATACTTTATCGTATCTGTCCTTTTTTTAGGGGGATCCAAATTAATAATTAGCAAATTCAATCAAAATCGGCATACTAGCCAGGATTCAATAATATTAAATAAATGACATATCTCTGACATTTTGTATTATTATTTGTTCTTTTATTGGATAATTGTATATTTGCACACGATTATTTAATCAATTTGCATTCAACTCAATATTACAGAAAACAAATTATTTTACAATATGTGCGGAATAGTAGGAATTTTTGAAATCAACGGCTCATCGGAGCACCAGCGTACCAAAGCACTTGAAATGTCAAAACGGATCCGTCACCGCGGTCCGGACTGGTCGGGAATATTTGTGGATGAGCATGCCATTATCGCCCATGAACGTTTGGCCATTGTTGATCCGGCTTCCGGCCGTCAGCCACTTTACAGCAAAAACAAAAACCTGGTCTTAGGGGTCAACGGTGAGATTTACAATCACCGGGAACTCAGGAAGCAACTTGAGGATAAATTTGAATTCCAGACACAGTCAGACTGCGAAGTAATCCTGGCATTGTATCAGGAAAAAGGAATCGATTTCCTGGAAGAGTTGAATGGCATCTTTGCCTTCGTCCTGTACGACCGCGAAAAGGACTGCTACCTGATTGCCCGCGACCACATTGGCGTGATGCCGCTGTACATGGGATGGGACGCAGACGGACAGTTTTATATCGCCTCCGAACTCAAAGCGCTTGAAGGAGTCTGCAAAAAGATTGAAGAGTTTTTACCGGGCCATTATCTTTGGAGCAAGGACGGAATACCCAAAAAATGGTACAACCGAAGCTGGACTGAATATGACAATGTGAAGGATAACGTGTCCAGCATTGATGTACTCAGGAATGCCCTCGAAGAAGCCGTTCACCGTCAGTTGATGTCAGATGTACCTTACGGGGTCTTACTTTCAGGCGGACTCGATTCATCAGTAATTTCAGCCATTGCCAAAAAATATGCAGCCAAACGTATTGAATCCGAAAACGATGAACTGGAAGCCTGGTGGCCACAGTTGCACTCTTTTGCTGTCGGACTCATCGGTTCTCCCGACCTGGTGGCTGCCAGAAAAGTTGCAGATCATATCGGAACTGTTCACCACGAAGTACACTTCACAGTACAGGAAGGACTGGATGCCATCCGCGACGTCATCTATCATCTCGAGACCTATGATGTCACCACCATCAGAGCTTCGACTCCGATGTATTTATTATCCAGGGTGATTAAATCCATGGGAGTTAAAATGGTGCTTTCAGGTGAGGGCGCCGACGAGATCTTTGGCGGTTACCTTTATTTCCACAAAGCTCCCAATGCCCGGGCTTTCCATGAGGAGACCATCCGGAAGCTTAGTAAATTACATCTTTACGACTGCCTTCGTGCCAACAAATCGCTGGCAGCATGGGGAGTTGAAGGCAGGGTACCTTTCCTGGACAAGGAGTTTATGGATGTAGCCATGACCCTGAATCCTGAGGACAAAATGGCCAAAGACGGCAAAATGGAAAAATGGATCTTGCGCAAGGCATTTGAAGATTATTTACCGGCAAGTGTTGCATGGCGCCAGAAAGAGCAATTTTCGGATGGCGTAGGATACAACTGGATTGACTCGCTGAAGGCGATGGTAGCAGACAAAGTATCTGACGAACAGATGAAAAGTGCCAAGTTTCGCTTCGCGATCAATACCCCGATGTCGAAGGAAGAGTATTTTTACCGTTCCATTTTCGCCGAACACTTCCCCTCCGACACTGCGGCTTCCTGTGTTCCCTCCGTGCCCTCCATTGCATGCAGTACCCCTGAGGCACTGGCATGGGATCCTTCATTCAAAAACAATGCTGACCCTTCAGGAAGAGCAGTGAAATCTGTTCACCTGGATAGCAACTAGATAAAAAACCGCTGGGAATGTAATGAGTTAGCCTTTTTTCAACGATTGAACTTCGGCTATTTTCCATTACTGATTCCAAAAAACCTGTTCGTTAACGGGGCAAAGAGATCTTTACTGACAAAGCGCACATCCGAGAAGGTATAAAATGCCTCAGGATTGTGCGCTTTGACAATAGTTACAACCTTGTCCAATTCACTTCTTTTCACCACGCTGTAAATGATGGTTACCATTCTGCCTGTGGAACCACCTTCGGCTGGATGGAGTGTCACTCCATATCCGGCATCTGTCAATTCACGGATCAGAATCGATGCATCACTGCCTGTGATGATCTGAATCTGGGAAATACCCACAGCCAACCGCTCTTCCAGCAGCATCCCGATGTAATTGCCCGTTGCAAAACCACCGGCATAAAAGATATAGCAGACCCAGTTATCCAAATGCTGCATGATATTTCCAATCGCTATCAGCCAGATCAGCACTTCGAAAAAACCCAGAAAAGGCGCCAGTTTCTTCTGACCCTTGGAGATCATGACAATCCTCAGGGTGCCAATGGTCACATCGCAAATCCTCGCCAGAAAAATCAGCAAGGGTAAAATCAGGTAATCAAAATAGTTGAGGTTTGAAAGCAGGCTCATTGAGTTATGAGTTAGGAGTTAGGAGATCGGTTTGTAAAGGATTAAATCATTCCAGCGACCGGAATTATTTTCACAGTGAATCCGTCATTTAATAGGTGCTCAGTTTTTCTTTTCGGACTGAAGAATCCGAAACAACTCATCAGGAGTAACGTTCTCAATCAGCAATCCACTTTCTGTGATCGAAATCTTACCTGTCTCCTCACTGACCACAATGGTAAAGGCATCCGTGACCTCAGACAAGCCGATGGCGGCACGGTGCCTCAATCCCAGCGCAGGACTGATCTCCTGGCTTGAAGAGACCGGCAGAATACACCGGACCGCCTGAATGCGATTGGAAGCTACAATGCAGGCGCCGTCGTGAAGTGGCGAATTCTTAAAAAAAATACTGCATATCAGGTCTGTGCGTATCTCTGAATCGATAAATTCGCCGGTCCGGATATATTCTTTCAACTCATTTTCCCTTGAAATAACGATCAATGCCCCTGTCTTGCCTTTGGCCATCTGGGTGCAAGCATCCACGATCGATTTGATTCCCCCGGGAGAAATATTCCTGAACTGACTGGAAATGAGGGATCCGATAGAAATCCGCTTGTTGGTTTTGTAACTGTTTCCTAGCATCAGCAGAAACCTTCGTATCTCCTGCTGAAACACAACAATCAGCGCGATCATACCAACACCAAACAACTGACTAAGTATAGACCCCAGCAACTCCATTTTAAGCGCCCTGACAACAACCCAGGCCACGAAAACGATGAATATTCCCAGAAAAATACTGAAGGTGACGGTACCTCTCACCAGACTGTACAACTCATAAAACAGAATCGCCACGAAAAATATGTCGAGGACGTCCAGAAATTTAATATGTATAAAGAATTCGGACATAAATCATTTTTTAAGTTCGGAAACCAGCCTGACTGTTTCAACCGCTTCCCGAACATCATGAACCCTGAGAATATCAGCTCCACCCATCAGGGCCAGCGTGTTCAGTGCCGTTGTTCCATTCAGGCTTTCTTCGGGGGATACACCCAACAGTTTCCAAATCATGGTCTTGCGGGATAACCCTACCAGCAAAGGTAGCTCAAAAAGACGAAACGAATCGAGGCGGTTTAAAAGTTCGTAATTGTGCGTCTGATTTTTCCCAAAACCAAAACCAGGATCCACAATGATATCATTCACCCCAAGCAACTTCAAGGTATTGACTTTGTCGGAAAGATTGAGCATGATCTCCTTGACAACATCGCTATACGAGGGATTTTTCTGCATCGTTTGAGGAGTACCCTGAATATGCATCAAAACATATGGCACTCCTAACCGGGCCACTGTTTCAAACATTTTGGCATCCAGCGTTCCGCCGGAGATATCGTTGATGATGCAGCCTCCGGTTTCTCCAACAACCTGTTCTGCAACCTCCGACCGGTAAGTGTCGACTGACAAAATTGCAGATGGAAAATTTTTCCTGATGGCCTTAACCGCCGGAAGCAACAAACGAATCTCTTCTTCCGTGGTAACTTCTGCTGCCCCTGGCCTGGTAGAAACAGCTCCGATATCAATGATCATTCCTCCCTGACTAAGAATCTCTTCCGCACGCAAAAGCAGGGCCTTTTCGGTCTGATACCTGCCTCCATCGTAAAAAGAGTCGGAGGTCAGGTTCAGAATTCCCATAACGGCAGGCTGATCCAGTAGGATCAAATGACCATTCAGCTGAATTGATCTTTTCTTTCGGTAAAAGGGACGGTCGTTCTTTTGAAACAACATGGACAGATGCTGATTTTATAATTGAATATCCGTAAATGAGTTACTGAAATTCAATGATTCAGTAAGAAAAAAGCGGACTAAAGTTGATCAATATTCACAAAAATAGTAATTATAGCCACATCCATTCCCTGAAAAAATAATACTTTTAGGCTTTAATTTGACAATGTGATGAAAACCAAAGAACAATACGATCATGTGATCGGCCTTTGCAGGGAAGTCTTTATCAAAAAGATGAAAGATTACGGCACGGCCTGGCGAATCCTGCGCCCTTCCTCCATGACCGATCAAATATTTATCAAGGCCCAGAGAATCCGCACTATTGAGGAGACAGGTGTGGCTAAAATTGAAGATGATGCCCGGTCAGAATTCATAGGAATCATCAACTATTGTGCGCTTGCTTTGATCCAGCTCGAACTGGGTGCAATGGAAGAAGAACTGCCGCACGACAGGGCCGAGGCCATGTATCTTGCCAACCTGGACAAGGCAAAAAACCTCATGCTGGATAAAAACCATGACTATGGAGAAGCCTGGAGAAAAATGCGCATCAGTTCATTTACGGACCTGATCCTGATGAAGATCAAGCGTACCAAGCAGATCGAAGACAACCAGGGCAAAACCCTGATCTCGGAGGGTGTAGATGCCAACTATCTTGACATGATCAACTATTCTGTTTTCGCCCTGATCAAAATGGAATTTGAAAAAGCACAATGAAAAATTTTACAACGATTTTGCGGTGGGTTTTCGGACTCGTATTTATCTTTTCGGGGTTCGTCAAGGGCATTGATCCCTCCGGACTTGAGTACAAACTGGTGGATTATCTTCATGCCATGGGACTCAACGGCCTGACTTTTCTGGCACCAATTGGCTCCTATCTGCTTCCTTTTGCTGAATTCCTCATCGGAGCTGCCATGCTCCTTTGTGTCAGAATCCGGCTGGCCTCACTTTTGGGATTGCTGTTTATGGCATTCTTCACTCCCCTGACGCTCTATGTAGCCATCAAAAACCCTGTGACTGATTGCGGTTGTTTTGGGGATGCGCTGGTGATTACCAACTGGGAAACGTTCTTTAAAAACATCTTTCTTTCTGCCATCGCAGTTCTGGTTTACATCAGGCGAAATTCCATTGAGCCGGCCATGCTGGGAAAATGGAGATACTACCGGATTGGCATCATTTCCTGCATCTACCTGGGTTTTGTAACCTGGTCGTACAGGCACGATCCGGTTTTCGATTTCAGGCCATATAAAATTGGGATCAACATTCCTGAATCGATGAAAATACCGGCCGGGGCAGCTTCAGATGTATATAAAAACAGCTTTTTCTACCGCAATAAAAACAGCAACATCGTTAAACAGTTTACTGACACCGATTATCCATGGCAGGATACCCTGAACTGGAAATTTGAGTCGATGGGCGAATCCGTTCTGGTAAAGAAAGGATATACCCCTCCCATTCATGATTTTCAAATGCGCACGGCCCCAGGAGACGATGTCACCAATTTCTTTTTTGCCGATGACAAGCCTACTTTTTTCCTGATTGCACCCAATCTGACGAAAAGTTCACTAAAAAAGCAGGAGCAAATTAACCAACTGGCTAACTGGGCAAGATTTGCAGGATACAAGTTCGTCTGCCTGACCTCAACCAACGGTGAGCGACTTGAGTCATTCAAAAAAGCAGCCAATCCGACCTATGAATTTCTTTTCGGCGATGAAATAACACTGAAGACAGTGATCCGAAGTAATCCCGGGCTTTTGTACGTGCGCAGCGGGACTATTCTCGGCAAATGGCACTACAACGATATTCCGTCCGTCGAAGAAATGACACGCCTGGTTTCAAACGTAATCAAATAGTTAAATCAGTCTGAATTACTTTCTGTTTATAGTAGGTTCAATGACTGATTCTTATCTTTGACCGAAGATTATTAACCTCAAAAAATAAATATCACCGACCATGAGAAAGAAAATTGTAGCCGGTAACTGGAAATGCAACACGACTGTCAGCGAAGGCATCACACTGGCTAAACAGGTAAGCGATCTGGTTAGCGAAAAGGGCGCGAAAGATGTAGTTGTTGTTTTAGGCACACCTTTTACCCACCTCACAAGTGTATCGGCCGCTGTTGATCAAAACCGGGTATGCATTGCGGCTCAAAACTGTGCAGCAGAACCAAAAGGAGCCTATACCGGCGAGGTTTCCGTATCAATGATCCAATCAACCGGAGCTACCTATGTCATTCTTGGACATTCAGAACGCCGCGAATACTACCACGAAACCAGCGAGACCCTCAACAAAAAAGTTGCGTTGACCCTCGCACAGGGATTAACTCCCATCTATTGCTGTGGAGAAGCCCTCGCGATCCGCGAAGCCGGAACCGAAAATAATTTCGTCCAGAACCAACTGGAAGAGACCATTTTCAACTTGACTGCCGATGATTTCGGCAAAGTTGTGATCGCCTACGAACCTATCTGGGCCATTGGCACCGGACGTACAGCCAGTTCTCAACAGGCTCAGGATATGCTTGCCTTTATCCGCAGTCTGATTGCCAAAAAATACAATCAAACCATTGCGGATGAGTGTTCCATCCTTTACGGTGGATCATGCAGCCCATCCAATGCAAAGGAGTTATTCGCACAACCTGATATCGACGGCGGACTGATTGGCGGAGCTTCCCTGAAAGCGGGAGATTTTCTGGTCATCATCAATGCCTATTAATTACCGAAGGAATTAACTTTTAACCGCACGAGGCGGCAGATAAATTCTGCCCTTCGTGCGTTTTTGCTACCTTTATACCGGATTTCCGTATATCAAAGCAAAAGCGTTGCAGGATGAAAAAATTCATGATTCTGATTACCATTTTCTTTTTGTGGGCAGGAATGTCTGTGGCTCATAACCTGAAAGGGAACATCAAAGACAAGAATGGCCTTCCTATTCCTTTCGCAACCGTGTTCTTCAAGGAAGCATCCCAGGGAACAACCACCAACGAAAAAGGTGATTTTGAAATCGTACTTCCGGCGGGAAAATATACTGTCACCTACCGTAGCCTGGGTTTTTCACCCAAAACAGAAACAGTCAACCTTTCCTCCCTTTCCAAAACCATCAGCATTGTTTTGGAAGAGCAGATCCAGGAAATCCAGGAAATTACCATCAATGCAGGCATCGACCGGGCCTATCCCATCATGCGCAAAGTGATCAGTCTCTCCTATGTACACCTGAATCAGATGCAGAGCTACTCTGCAACCGCCTATCTCAGGGGCACCATCAAGGTAGATAATATCCCTGGAATCTTCCGCAATCAATTAAAAAAACAGAACATTGACGTCAAGTCGGGAGATATTCTGGTGCAGGAGAGCGTCAATGAGATTACATTCAAAGCTCCCGACAAATACGATCTCAAAATCAAATCAATCAACTCCTCATTCCCTAAAGGCATAGACTTCCAGGTTACTGACATACTCGCTTCAAGTCTTTACCAGGACAACATAGACATTATGATTTCCCCGGTTGGAAAAAATGCACTGGCCCATTATGATTATAAATATGAAGGATTCAGTTACGAAGGGAAGAATATTGTCAATAAAATCAAGGTGACCCCAAAGCGCAAAAGCAAATTGCTTTTCGAAGGATACCTGTATGTGATGGAGGTATTCTGGTGCCTCAGACAGGCGGATCTCACGTTTGATACTCCTGTCGGTCCTGTTAACCTTTACATGACCTACGATGAAGTTTCTCCCGCAATCTGGCTTCCGGTGAGCCACAAGTTCTCCTTCGATGCCAGCATGATGGGAATTAAGGGCAGCGGGAAATTCTCCACATCCATGAAATATACGGATGTGCACTTCAATAAAACAGTTATTGCACTGCTTAATATTCCTGTTCCTGATGGGTCCACCAAACAGGTCAACCAACCTGCCGCTGCTGCTCCTTCCATCGTTCCAAAACCATCCAAATCGGCTGAGAAAAAAAGAGCAAAAATTGACAATCTGCTCGAAAAAAAAGAGCTGAGCAATAGCGAAATGAGTAAACTCTCCAGATTGATGGAGTCCACCCACAAGACCGCAGAGAAAGATTCCGTCAAATCCCTCGAAATACACGAATCGGTCAAAGTACAGATTGATCCGAAGGCATCCAACCAGGACACTGCTTTCTGGAACACCATGCGTCCAATACCCCTCGCTTCGGATGAGTTACAAAGCTTCCGGAAGCGTGATTCATTAGTTTTGGAGGAACAAAACAAACCCAGGACCATTTCTTTCGACAAACACAAAGTAAGTTTCGGCTTTCTGACTCCACTCATCTTCGGCGGTCGTTCTTCCTTTCGTGATTCGACCAAACGTTTCCAGTATTTTGGACTAATCAATCCCAACTGCTTCACATTTAACACAGTGGATGGATTTACACTCAACCAGGAGTTTCTTTTTACCAAGGATTATAAACCCGGAAAATCCCTTGAGATTCGCCCAAAAATGGCCTATGCCATTAACCGAAATGTCCTGATGGGAAAACTCAACATCAAATACAGTTATGCGCCCATGCACCGGGGCACGATCGAACTGAGTGGCGGAAGCAATTCGGAGGATTTCAACGATCCGGAATCGGCAGTTACTCCTTTCGTCAACAGCATTGCTTCCTTATTTTTCAAGACCAATTATGCAAGATATTTTGAAAACCGTTTCGTGAAACTTTCCAATCGCGTCGATCTGGCAAACGGACTGGTCATCCGTGCCAAACTGGAATACAAGAACACAAGGGAAATGGAGAATATCACCAACTTTTCGTTGGTCAACAGCCTTGACAATTACATGCCCAACCTGCCCGCCAATGATGAGGTAACCGCAGCGCAATTGGCAAATCAGATTACATCAAAAGCAGGAATCAGGATTGATTATACCCCGAAATACTATTACCGGGTACGCAATGGTGTGAAGGAAATGTCCCATTCAGATTTTCCAACTTTTTATGTCGGTTATGACAAGGGTTTCAAAAACATTTTTTCAAGTACTTCAGATTTCGATTATCTGTACGGCGGTATTGATTATGGAAGGGAGCTAACCCAAACATCAAGTCTTTGCTGGAATCTGGCCGTAGGCTGGTACACAAAAAGCGACCAGTTGCATTTTTCTGATTTTGCCCATGTAATGACCCAGACGAGTCCTATCCTCCCGCATGAATACAGGCATTCCTTTTATATCCCCAACTATTATGCCCTGTCAACAGGAGACAGGTTCATCAACGGGTTTATCTCCTACAAGGCTCCCTTCATCATCCTGAAATATTTACCAATCCTCAGTAACACGCTCTGGCGGGAGATGATCTGGGCCGGATATTACAGCTCGCCTACCAATTCGCACCATACAGAAATCGGATATACCCTGCTCGAAGTATTCTATTCGACCAATGTAGGCGTTTTCGTAGGGTTTGACAAAATGAACGTAACCAAGGTCGGCGTCAACCTGGCCTTTAGAATTGCCTATTAAAAATGGAATATACCAAAGTCACCTGCGTACTCAACCCCGACAACCACCTGGCACGGGAATTATTGATTGCCGATCTCGGAAATGTGGGTTTTGAAAGTTTTGTCGAAACAGATGATACGGTCGAGGCCTACATTCAATCCCCCGATTTTTCACCGGAAATCCTCACTTCAGAGCACTTTCGGAAGAATGACTTCTTCCATTTTGAATATTCGACTGAGGTAATTGCCGATCAAAACTGGAATGAAGTTTGGGAACAGAATTATTTCGAACCACTGCTGATTGAAAACAAGTGCCTGATCAGGGCGCCATTTCACGATACCTATCCAAGCGCCGAGTACGAAATCATCATCAATCCCAGGATGGCATTCGGCACCGGCAACCATGAAACCACTCACCTGATGATCCTTGCCATCCTTGAACTGGAAATGAAGGGCAAGCGGGTTCTCGACATTGGCTGCGGATCCGGTATCCTCTCCCTGTTTTCTTCCATGAAAGGAGCATCAGAAATAACTGCCATCGACATCGACGAATGGTCATACAACAACACCCTTGAGAATGCTGAACTCAACCAAATCAGGAATATCAAGGTATTGCTGGGTGATGCCGGACTATTGGAGGAACAGTCATTCGACATCATTCTGGCCAACATCCAGCGAAACATCCTCCTGCAGGATATGGAAGCCTACAGAAAAGTTCTGAATCAGGGGGGAGAGCTGGTTATGAGCGGATTTTACACTGCTGATCTTGCATCCATCACGGAGAAAGCTGCCTCGCTGGATCTGAAACTTACCGCCAACTATGAGAGATCAGACTGGTGTGCCGCCCGGTTTTGCCGCTAGAAGACCACGCTGACCCAATTCCACCACCTCCAGGTTTTTGATCTGATCGCCGTCGATGGTAAACCTAATGATGGTGCGCACCAAATGAAAACCGTGCTGACCCGCTGCTCCCGGATTGATGAACAGCAGTTGCAGCTTCGGGTCATAAATCACTTTCAGGATATGGGAATGGCCTGCAATCAGTAGTTTTGGAGGATTGGCTTTCAATTCAGGCAAGAGGTGCCTGTCGTAGTGACCGGGATAACCTCCGATATGGGTCATCAACACATCCACCTCTTCGCATTTGAAACGAAGGAAGGAAGGAAACTGCAGCCTCAAGTCTGCCCCATCAATGTTTCCGACAACCGCTTTCAAAGGCTTTACCTGCATCAGCCGGTCCGTGACTTCACAACTTCCTATGTCGCCGGCATGCCATATCTCATCACATTCACCCAATAAAGCAACTATCCGCTCATCCAGGTAACTATGGGTATCCGATAACAGGGCAATACGTTTCATGGATATACTCCCCTACCGGGAAGTTCAGGAATTTACATGGCAAGCAACTTGTCGGCCATGGCATTGGCAAGATCGATGCACATCTGAAATTTTTCGGGTTTCAGGCTTCCTTTCTCCTCGACAGGTTCATAAACAGTTTCCCAGCCCATGCAGTGCATACTGTCAGAGAATTTTTTCAGATTGCTCACACCTCCGCCGTTCCAAAGAAAATTTCCGAAGATGGCAAAGTAATGATTTTTTACAGCCATGTGTTCGATGGTAGAAAGCAAAGTCTCCACATTGGGGAAAATCGCATTGTTGTAGGCACAACTGCCAATAATCAATCCCTTGTATTTGAATATATCGTTGATAATGTAGGAGGTATGCGTCTTGGAAGAGTCATAGACCCGGATATTTTTGATGCCACGTTCGCTCAATTGACGGGCAATAACTTCTGCCATCTTCTGGGTATTTCCATACATCGAACCATACACGATGATGGCTCCCTGTTCCTTGTCGTAGGAACTCCATTTGTTGTAACGACTTAGTACCCAGTTCAAGTCTGTTCTCCAGATCGGACCATGCGTTGCTGCAATCATTTTAATGTCGAGCGGTGCAAGTTTTTTGATGGCTCGCTGGGTATGGGGAGAGTATTTACCAACGATATTGGTAAAATAGCGCATCACGTCTACCTCGTAGAAATCGAGGTTGATCTCATCGTCAAAAACGCCGCCGTCCAGGGTACCGTAACTTCCGAAAGCGTCTCCCGAAAATAAAATCTTGTTGGTTTCATCATAGGTTACCATGGTTTCAGGCCAATGCACCATCGGAATAGTTTGAAACTGTAACTTCACCTTTCCCAGATCGAGTATTGAATTATCATGAACTTCCATGATAATCTTTGGACTGTAGCCAAGGTTTTCAGCGATGCCGAATGTTTTCCTGTTTCCCACCAGCGTGATGCCCGGGTAGCGGTTGACGATGGCTTTGAGAGAACCTGAGTGGTCGGGCTCCATGTGATTGATGATCAGATAGTCAATTGCACGGTCTCCGATAATATCTGTAATGCGCTCCAGATAATCTTCGATGTACTGACGTTCCATGGTGTCTACCAAAGCCACTTTCTCGTCTACAATCAAATAGGAATTGTAGCAAATGCCATCCGGTATTGGCCAGATATTTTCAAAAAGTGCAGTCCGGCGATCGTTGAAACCAAGATAAAAGATGTTGTCAGCTAATTTAATCTGATGCATGGCACGTTGTTTTTTTACAGAGTTCTATCGGCAAAAATACTATTTTATACCTTATCAGACCGGCCAATTTTTCAACATTTGATCATTCCGTTTAACAATTTGTATTAAAATTGTATTTTTGAGCAGCAAATGATCGATCTGAAGCAAAAATTAACCGCATTAGGCAAAATGACAGTCCGGATTTATCCGGTCTTTCTGTCTTTTTATGCCCTGGTAGTCAGGACAGGAATCAGAAAAATGATGATATACCTGGGTATTGTTTGTGTTATAATAGCTGCAATCACGATCAAACACCTCCACACCGATTACTATGGTCCGAACGTGGTTAAGAGTTACCTCCTATTCATTCACAACGGCGACAAATACGACCAGGTCGAGCGGTTACTGAACGAAAACGGATGCCTCACCAATCTAAAAACTTTCAGAAGCCTGGCCGGCATCAAGGAGTACAATGTGAACGTCAGGCCAGGTGCATACCGGCTCCAGCCCGGATGGAGCAACAACCAACTGATCAATATTTTGAGATCAGGCGCCCAGACGCCGGTGATGGTTACCTTCAATAACATTCGTACCCTTGAAGAACTTGCCGGAAAACTCTCACACCAGTTGCAATGCGACTCGGCAGCATTTCTTTCTGCATTCAAAAACGACTCCAATGCCATCCGGAACGGTTTCAAGCCTGAAACATTTCCTGCACTTTTTATTCCAAACACTTACTCCATTTACTGGACGACCACTCCTGAAAGTTTCCTTTCCAGGATGAAGCGTGAATACGATCTTTTCTGGAATGAATCAAGGAAGCTCAAAGCCACAGCCAGTGGACTGACAACAGACCAGGTGGCGACCTTGGCTTCGATCATTCAGGAGGAGAGCAACAAAAACGATGAAAAGCCTGTGATTGCAGGCGTTTATCTCAACCGACTGCGAAAAAGCTGGCCACTTCAGGCCGATCCGACGATCCGTTTTGCACTTGGCGACTTTTCGGTCCGGCGGATACTCACCGCACAACTTTCAGTCGAGAGCCGTTACAATACTTATGTCAACCTGGGACTCCCCCCGGGCCCAATCAATATTCCGGAGATCTCTTCACTGGATGCCGTCCTGAACTATGTCGTCCATGACTATTTCTATTTCTGTGCAAAAGATGACTTTTCAGGTTATCACAACTTCGCCAAAACCCTCTCCGAACACAATAGAAATGCCCTGAAGTACCAGGCAGCACTGAACAAGAAGAAGATCTACAAATAAAGACCGGAGTTGGGAGTTTAAGGAATTCTTATCAACACCACATCAATCAATCATCGCATCATGATCTACATTGAATCCAAAAACTTTGATAAAACCGACTTCACCGCAACCGCATTGCCCAAAGGCGAATATGAGTTGTGCACTTTCAATGATTGCGGATTTTCAAACAGTGATCTTTCAGGAATAAGTTTCACGGAGTGCAGTTTCATCCGGTGTAATTTGAGTCTTGCCAAAATTACCCAGACGGCTTTCAAGGAGGTTGCATTCAGGGAGTGCAAATTATTGGGACTTCATTTTGAAAATTGCAATCAGTTTCTCATGGCGATTGATTTCGATCGGTGTACCCTCAACCTCTCCTCGTTTTACAAGTTAAATCTCAAGAGGACCAAATTTAGAAAAAGTTCACTCCATGAAGTTGAATTTACGGAAGCTGACCTCAGTGCTTTGGTGTTCGACCAGTGTGATTTAACCGGCGCCATATTTGAAAATACAATACTGGAGAAAACCGATTTTCGAAGCGCTTATCATTATTCCATCGATCCCGAAAAAAACCGCCTCAAAAAAGCAAGGTTTTCCCTGACAGGCATAGCCGGATTACTTGACAAATATGGAATTGTGATCGATTGATGGCATTATACAGAATTTACCTGTTTGATTTACAACCTATTTTGATTACATTTGAGTGATAAGCTGGTTTGAAAAACCGGATCATTAAGTAATTCATCCTATAAATTACTGATTATGGTAAACTCTTCATTCTGGGTGGTCATCGCAATAGTTGTGCTTGCCATCATCGCCTTTATGTTTTTCTTTTTGGGAAAACACCCTCAGGCAAAACTTACTCCCATTGCCGGAATCGCTTTCGGATTCATTCTGGCAGGTTTGTTTGCCGGTGAAAGCAGAATTGTTGGATATAGCCTGATTGGGATTGGTATTGTTCTAAGTATCATCGACATCGTGATGAAATTCAGAAAAGGGAGAAGCTGATTTGCCAATCTGCAAATTCGTAACTTATCCTATTAACTGCACTTCTCTTTCCAGTGCTACCCCGTATTTCTCCAGCACGTCCTGTTGGATGGCAAGGGAAAGCTCCAAAATTTCATGACCGGTTGCTCCTCCAAGGTTGACAAGTACCAGGGCCTGCCCGTCATGAACACCTGCATGACCCAACTGATATCCTTTCCAGCCTGCCTTTTCAATTAAAAAACCTGCACCGACTTTCACAAATCCCTCCGTCAGCTGGAAAACAGGAAGTCCGGGAAGGAGTTCCTCCAAGGCAAAGGCAACCTCTTCAACAACTACCGGATTTTTAAAGAAACTGCCGGCATTGCCGGTCTTCCTGGGATCGGGAAGTTTGGATTCCCTGATTTGTATGACTGCCTTGCGCAGGTTCTCCAGGCTGGGCTCACCAAAATCTGACATCGTTCTTTTCAGGTCCCCATAGGAACAATCAACTTCACCCTTCTTTCTGAGCCGGAAAGTAACAGAAGTGATCAGTAACTTACCTGAGAGTTGTTCTTTGAAAATGCTTGATCTGTAGCTGAAATGACATTGATCGTGCGAATAATTTTCAGGCTGAAAGGTTTCCAGCCTGATACCGCTGACTTGCACAATGACCGAAGCAGCATCAGCTCCATAGGCTCCAATATTCTGAACGGCTGCTGCACCAGTTTTACCCGGAATCAGGGATAAATTCTCGACTCCGTACCAACCGTTTTTGACACAAAACACCACGAAATCATCCCATTCTGCACCGGCTCCGACAGTGATATCGACGATTTCGCTGTCCTGGTAAGTGATTGTATATCCGCAAATATCAGGGGAAATAATCATTCCGTCATAGTCAGATAGGAACAACAGGTTGGTTCCTCCTCCAACGATCATCCTTTTTTCCTGCAAAAGATGCGGATGCCGCTCCATCGCCTCTTTCCAGTCTTCGGCTTCAGTAAGGGTAAGCCAATAATCGGCTTTGACATCCAGACCGAAACTGTTGTTGTCTTTGAGCGAAAAATTGGGAATAAGTTTGAACACGGTATTGAAGTATAAGTTAGGGGTTATTTGCTGCAAGTTACAAATTTCGGGTCACAGTTTCAGCGCTATCTTCCAGTTCAATTCCTCGCTTCACCCTAATGACTTTCGCCTTTTACCTTTTGCCTTTATTCTTTATTCTTCTGACAGCAAACTATCAAAATCTAAAGGTTCTGCCGGCAAAAGGAATTCCTTCAATTGGCCCTCCTCGCATTTTACCCGACGGGCGGGAAACTTGCGGATCATCTCATAATCGTGTGTGGCCATGACGACAGTTACCCCATCCTTGTTGATCTCATGAAGCAGTACCATCAGTTTTTCCGAAGTTTCGGGATCCAGATTCCCGGTAGGCTCATCTGCCAGGATAATTTGAGGGTTATTGAGCATGGCACGGGCGATGACGATCCGCTGCTGCTCACCACCGGAGAGCCTATGCGGCATTTTCGATCCTGCCTCGGGCATCTCAACCAGATTCAGTACTTCATCGATCCTTTCCAAAATTGCCCGTTCCTGACGCCATCCGGTAGCCCGAAGCACAAACTCGAAATTTTTTTGCACGGTCCGGTCACTCAGCAACTGAAAATCCTGGAAGATAATCCCAAGCCTTCTGCGTAACATCGGAATGTCCTTCATTTTCATTTTATTCAGGTCGTAACCCAGGACGGTACCTTCACCGTTCACAAGTGGTAGATCGTGGTAAAAGGATTTCAGTAAACTCGTTTTGCCGCTTCCAACTTTCCCGATGATGTAAAGAAATTCCCCTTTGAGCACTGTCAGGCTCACCTCTTTCAGTACCAAAGTCTCTTGTTGATAGATATCTGCGTTTTCCAGTTTGATAATTTCTTCTGCCATGGGTGAAGTGTTGATAAAATCCTAATTTTGTAAAAACAACGATGTACAAATCTAAGGATTTTTGATGATCTTCAGAAATCTTAATTTGTCCCGTGTCAGGCATTTTCAACAGGTAGAATCGCAAATCCCAGCATGAAACAGACCCTATGAGAACCCAGATAAAAAGAACCATTTTCATCCTGATTCCATTCGTTTTTTCCTTGGCAACGGTCTTTTCACAGAACAATGAGACCGGCAAAGGAACCGAAACCCGTCGCTACAGGGAAGGAACAGCCCTTTTTAATGACGGAAATTACGGATCTGCCATCAAGGTATTTGAAGAACTTCAGTCAGAAAATGACGGACTGCTTGCAAGAGCCTCAGCCTATTACATTGCGGCTTCGAGGCTGGAACTGGGAAATCCCAATGGTGAAGCAGAACTGAAAAAATTCGTTGAAGATCAGCCGGACTCTCCGCTGATCAACGGTGCGCTATTCAGGCTTGCCAATCTTTCTTTCCAGCGCAAAAATTACAAGGAAACCCTCCAGCTTTACACCAAAATTGAACCCGCCAATCTATCCGACGGTGAAAGGGATAAATATCTTTACAACTCCGGCATTTCCTTGCTTGAAACCGGAGACAAACCCAGAGCAAAAAGTAATTTTAATCAGTTAAGGGGTAAAAAAGGATCCATTGGTGATGGCGCCAAATATTATTGGGCACATATCAGTTACCTGGAAGGTCATTTTGACGAGTCGCTCGCTGAACTGAAAAAACTTGAAAATACACCCGTCTATTTTAAGCTCATTCCCTATTATGAGGTTCAGGTTGCCTTTGCGAAAGGTAATTTTGAAAGAGTGATCGAACTGGGTGTTCCACTTTTGGAGAAGGCACCCGAAGAACGAAAATTCGAGTTGGCAAGAATCATCGTTACCTCCTATTACCAGCAGCAACAGTATGTTTCGGCGACAGAACTGATTGATAGGTATTTCAAAAATAAGGAAGTTAGCAGGGCCGATTGTTATGTCGCAGGCTTTTGCCAGGAAAAAAGCGGTCAGCCGGATCTGGCCATCCAATGGTATGAAAAATCGATTCAGCAAAGTGATGCCATCTCTCAGGGAACCTACTACCAGTTGGGCGGACTCTACATGAAAAAAGGCGACAAGCAAAAAGGACTGTTGGCATTTCAACATGCCTCAGAGATGAAGTTTGACCCGAAAATAAGGCAGGACGCGTTGTTCCAATATGCCAAGGCCACCTATGAGCTGGACTATTCTCCGTTCAACGAATCCATCAAGGCACTCGACCGTTACATCACCGAATATCCCGATGCCAGGGAAAACGATCAGGCATATACCTATCTGGTCAACGTTTTCATGACAACCCACAACTACAAGGATGCGCTTACCTCCATGGACAAGATCAAGGTAAAGAGTCCTTCAGTCAAAAAAGCCTATCAAAGGGTAGCCCTCTACCGTGGGATGGAACTTTTCCGGGATCTGAACTTCACAGGTGCGCAAAAACTATTCGACAAGTCACTGGAAAATGGCACCTACAATCCGGGTTTCAAGGCCCAGGCGCAATATTGGCACGCTGAAACACTTTACCGACTTGACAAGCCGGAAGAGGCTTTCGCCGAATACAAAAAATTCCAGTCCCTGCCGGGAAGCACCAAGCTGAACGAATACGCGTTATCACTTTACAATATGGGGTACCAGTTTTTCAACAAGCAGGATCTGGCACAGGCAGCTTTCTATTTCAATAAGTATGCCGAGCGATCTACCGGTGATCACGACAAATTACTTGGCGACGTCTGCAACAGGCTGGGCGACTGTGCCTATGCCGACCGCAATTTTGATGCAGCACTGAGAAATTACGGAAAAGCCATTGATCTGAATTCGCCTGATGCCGATTATTCTCTCTTCCAAACCGCTTTCACCCATGGTCTGATGCAGGAACAGCAGACCAAAATTCAGGAGTTGGAACAGCTCATCTCAAAATATCCGGATTCTCCCTATTGCGATGATGCCCTGTACGAAACCGGGAAGGCAAGGGAGAAGGAATCGGATTTTGAAGGGGCCAAATCAAATTACAACGACCTGATTGCCAAATACCCCGGAAGCCCATTGGTAGCTAAGGCCCTCGCACAACTCGGCCTGATTGCCTACAATCAGAATCAGTATGATGCATCCATCGCTTACTACAAGGAGGTGATATCCCGATTCCCTGACACCCCTGAGGCCAAGGGAGCCCTGACAGGTATCAAAAACAATTACATGGAGAACAACCAGGTGGAAGACTATATCACCTATACCAAAAAACTGGGCAAAGGAGCTACGCCATCACAAAACGAGCAGGATTCGCTCACCTATGCAGCTGCCGAAAAACTATACATGTCGCAGTCATCCAATGCATCAGAACAACTTTCCAGGTACCTTTCCGGCTTTCCGAATGGTAGTTTCACTGTCAATGCCCGTTTTTACCGTGCCGAATGTGCCTTCAATGCCGGCATGAACACAGAGGCATTACAGGATTACGAAATGGTACTCGCCCAACCGAATAATCTTTTTACTGAGAATGCTTTGATCAGGGCCGCCGGACTTTCCTATGATGCCAAAGCCTATTCAAAGGCATTGACATATTTCCAACGCCTCGAAACCATTGGCGGAAATCCCGCCAATGTACTGGCAGGCACCACCGGCATCATGCGCTGCCAGTACGAACTCGGCAATTGGGAAGAAGTAGCAAAAACGGGATGGAAAGTCCGCAGCAATGGTAAAATCCCCCCCGAACTTGACCGGGAGAGTTCCTACAAGTCCGCCAAAGCCTATGATGCTTTGAAAGATCAGGCAAAAGCCCTTCCGTTGTGGCGCAAACTATCCGCAGATCCCAAATCACGGGAAGGAGCAGAAGCCAAGTACAACGTTTGCAAATATTATGCAGAGAACAACCGCCTCAAGGATGGCGAAAACGAGGTGATGGATTTTATTGCTAAAAACAGTCCGCAAAAATTCTGGCTTGGTAAGAGTTTCATACTCCTGGCCCATATCTATGAGAAAATGAACGATCTGTTTCAGGCGACCAACACCCTCAAAAGTGTGATTGAAAATTATGAGATCAAGGACGATGGCATTGTCGATGAAGCGTCCGCTTATCTGAAAATACTGGAACAAAAAAAATAACCGATTTAAGCTAAGTCTATGACTCCAAGATATTTCATACCTCTGTTTCTGTTGACTTTTGTCTTACCAGGATTCGTTTCCCGGGTGGATGCGCAGCAGGATACATCAAAGATGAACCAACAGGTGGAAGTGATCAAAGCCTATCGTCCTTCTGTGTCTAAAGCAGAAAAAATCAACCTTTTGCCGGAAATCAACGACACCACGCGCTTCAGACCTGATCTTAATTACAAAATAAGCAGCCATCCGGTTACTTCCGGATTCCAGTCCTCGGCACTGAATGCATCCAACCAGCTTCCTGCGGAGTTCAACCATCCCGGTTACGGGAAAATCAGCGGAGGTTTCGGCACCAATCTGACACCTTTCTTCGATTTTTACCTCAACAATCCCAACTCTGAAAACGGCACATTCGGACTGCAGCTGAACCATCTCTCCTCGCAAGGAAGTGTAGAATTGAAAGGAGGAAATCAAATTGATGCTCCATTTAGCTACAACAGGGCTGTCGCCTACGGGAGTTATGTTTACGAAGGAGTCACAATTTCCTCCGACTTTTCCTATCAGCGTGACGTCAACAGGTTTTACGGGTATCCCATCGCCATCCCGTCAGACATCCTGACCAATAATTTCGTAAAATATTTCGGCAAGGACCAGACGAACCAACTGGGAAATTTTCATTTGCAGGTTAAAAGCAATGCCAGCGCTTCATCCGCACTGAGGTTCAATTCCGGCGTGAACCTGAGTTACTTCAATACTTCTACAGATCAGGTAGAAAAGGCCATGCGATTTGTGGGTGATTTCGACTACGACTTTGGCGCTTTCAGAGGTAAATTATCCGCCGCCTATTCGCATTTTGACACTGAGAATGTAACCAACAACACTGATTTTGCGGTGATGGCATCGTCAGGAAGTTCCTGGTTGCAGCTGTCCCCCACTGCATTTTACCAAAATGAAAATTTTACGATTGAAGGCGGCTTCAACCTTTATTCCGTTTTCGACAATTTGAACGGAACCATCGTTAAACCCTATCCCAAAGTATCATTTGCCTTCCATACGGCGGAGAAAAACTTCACCCTCTATGCCGGTCTCAACGGCTACCTGGAAAACAACAACTATTCAAAAATTGCTTCAGAAAACCGATGGGTCAACCCTACCCTGACCGTGCGGCCATCGAGTCATCTTTCAACTTTCTCGGCAGGCGTCAAAGGCAAAATAACCACTCCGCTGACTTTCGATATTGGTGTAAATTATGGCAAAACAGAAGATCAGTATTTTTATGTCACAAGGGTTGAACGCTATGGGTACTCATCTTCCACTACCAGTCTCGAAGGCCTGGCTTACAACAATGCCTTCGAGGTGGTATACGACCAGCTCAGTACCCTGGATTTCTCAGGTGATCTTTCGTATACCGGGGCAGGAATGTTCCTGCTCCTTTCAGGACATTTCTACAGCTACCAGCTGAATGCCCTCGAGAAAGCGCCATACATGCCGGATTTCACCTTGAATGCCACCAGTGAATTCAAGGTCACAAACCATTTGAGTGCATTGGCAGAAATGTTTGTAACCGGGCCAAGAAATCTGATGCTTAAATACTACCTGCCACCCATTTCATCGGCAACCCCACCTCCACCCATTTACCTGAAGGCAGATCCGGTATTAGATGTCAATATCGGGGCAAAATACAGTTTTAGCAACAAATTTGATTTCTTCGGCAAGGTCGAAAACCTGCTCAACAGGAAAGACGAAATATGGTATGGCTATACAGTTCAGGGTATCCGGATCAAACTCGGGGCAAGCCTCTCTTTCTGAAAAATTACTTGTCTGTTTGGTGAAAATAAGCTACATTTGTCTGCTTAGTTAAATAAGATAAAATCATACAGTATTCGATGGTTTGCGTACTTATGGAATCAGTAATAATATTCTGATTACCAGATCATTGTATTAATTTTCGATAAAAATCCATTTTAAAAAATGAGTGAAGCGAAGAAGATAAAATCCGCGGCCGAAGTCTCTTACGGCGCAGACAGTATTCAGGTATTGGAAGGATTGGAAGCGGTTAGAAAACGCCCTGCCATGTACATCGGGGATGTCAATATCCGCGGATTGCATCACCTTGTTTATGAAGTCATTGACAATTCAATCGATGAGGCATTGGCAGGCTATTGCAACAACATTCAGGTAACAATCAATGAAAATGGCTCAGTTACAGTAGTAGATGATGGAAGGGGAATCCCAACCGAACTGCATATAGGTGAAAACAAATCGGCATTGGAGGTTGTTCTGACGGTATTGCATGCCGGCGGGAAGTTCAACAAAGAGAGTTACAAAGTCTCGGGCGGACTCCACGGTGTGGGTGTTTCGTGCGTGAATGCGCTTTCCATCTATCTCCGTGCAGAAATTCACCGCGACGGAAACATCTGGGAACAGGAGTATTCCAAAGGTGCACCTCAGGGAGATGTGAAAATTGTTGGAGCTACCGACCATACTGGAACGACCATCACTTTCATGCCTGATGACACCATCTTTACAACCACTGAATTCAAATTCGACATTCTCTCTGCCCGTTTGCGTGAACTGGCCTTCCTGAACAAAAAGATCAGACTTTCTTTGACGGATGAAAGGTTTAAAGAGGCTGACGGATCATTTAAACAGGAGGTGTTTTATTCAGAGGCCGGCTTATCTGAATTTGTCGATTACCTTGACGGAACCCGCGAACGGATTATTGACGAAACCATCCATATCTCTACAGAGAAAAACGATGTTCCTGTCGAGATAGCCATGTGTTACAACAACTCATTCACTGAAAACGTACATTCTTACGTTAACAATATCAATACGATAGAGGGCGGAACGCACCTTACCGGCTTCCGAAGGGGACTTACAAGAACCCTCAAGAGCTATGCCGAGAACAGCGGGATGTTCCAGAAGCTTAAATTCGAAATTGCCGGCGATGACTTCCGTGAAGGTTTGACGGCAGTTGTATCCTGTAAAGTTCAGGAACCGCAGTTTGAAGGCCAGACAAAAACCAAGCTGGGAAACTCTGAGATCAGTGCATCCGTTGACCAGGCCGTGAGCGAAATGCTCAGCAACTATCTGGAAGAGCATCCAAGAGAGGCAAAAATCATTGTCAACAAAGTGATTCTGGCTGCCACGGCACGTCATGCCGCACGCAAGGCACGGGAACTGGTTCAGCGTAAAAACGTGCTGACAGGAAGCGGTCTGCCGGGTAAACTGGCCGACTGTTCAGAAAAAGATCCTGCACGTTGCGAGTTGTTCCTTGTCGAGGGAGATTCAGCGGGCGGAACTGCCAAACAAGGCCGCGACAGAAGTTTTCAGGCGATACTTCCCTTGAGGGGAAAGATTCTCAATGTGGAGAAAGCCATGCCACACAGAGTGTTTGACAGCGAAGAGATTCGCAACATATATACTGCACTGGGCGTATCCATCGGTACTGACGAAGACCCAAAAGAGCTCAATATCTCAAAATTAAGATACAACAAGATCATCATCATGACGGATGCGGACGTCGATGGTTCGCACATTGCCACGCTGATCATGACCTTCTTCTTCCGTTACATGCACGATCTGATCATGAATGGCCACATTTACATTGCCACCCCGCCACTTTACCTTGTGAAGAAAGGAAAACAGGAGCAATATTGCTGGACTGAAGCCCAACGGATGAGAATCATCGAGGATTGGGCAAGTGGCAATGAAAAGAGTGTACATGTTCAACGATACAAAGGTTTGGGAGAGATGAACGCGGAACAACTCTGGGACACTACCATGAACCCAGAGAGACGAACCTTGCGCCAGGTGGAAATTGAAAATGCAGCTGAATCTGATCACGTCTTTTCGATGCTGATGGGAGACGAAGTGCCGCCACGACGTAAGTTCATTGAAGACAATGCGACCTACGCGAATATTGATGTATAAATTTAAGTGAAAAATGAAAAGTGAAAAATGAAAAATTAGTATTCTTCATTTTTCATTTTTCACTTTTCACTTTTCATTTCCCACTATCTATGAACATCTGTGTTTTCTCCTCCTCAAGCAATGCAATCCCGGAAATCTATTTTGATGCGGCCCGGAGTCTGGGTCGCCTGCTCGGAGAATCAGGCTGGAAACTGATATACGGTGGTGCCAACGTGGGTCTGATGCATGCCTGCGCCGAAGCAGCCAGGGAAAGTGGCTCGAAGACTGTAGGCATCATTCCGGAACTGATACATGCCCACAGGCTCTCCAGTCCCAACGACCACGAACAGATCATCACTCCCAATATGCGTGAGCGAAAATACCTGATGCGCAAACGCTCCAATGCGTTCATCGCACTTCCGGGCGGTTTCGGAACACTGGAGGAAATTCTGGAGGTAATTACCCTGAAGCAATTGAATTACCACAACAAAGCAATTGTTTTCATCAACACCAACGGTTATTACAACCCACTGTTCGAACAATTCGACAGGGCTTACCAGGAAACCTTTGCCAAGGAGAGCTACCGCGAAATGTATTTTGTCGCTTCCACTCCGGAAGAAGCAGTTGCATACATCCGGGATTATGTCCCGGCAGAACCCCTCTCCAAATGGTTCAATGTCCCAAACAAAGAGAACGAAAACAAAAACTGACAAATTGTCCTGCAATTTTTTCAGTGACTCTGACTTCAGCAAAAATCAATGATAAATCTGGATTCAATCTGTATTTTGATCCGTAATAACTGCAAATCGCTGACCATTTTTCTCCATGATTCACCATGGAATTATGTTAGATAAAGTCCATTTTGAAGCGCAGTGGAAAAGATCGTAGTTAAAGTTTGTTAATCGTGATTACTTTTCACATCTTTTACGTCTAATAGGATGTGAGTACCCACCAACTTGGTACAAAATTTGAGTTACGCATCCAATCAAATTTTAAAAATTACTATTTATGAACGCAATTAAAAAAAGTGCATCCTATGTAGCATTTGCATTTATTGGAGCGGTATTGGCTCTCTCTTTGTATTCACAATTTAATAAAAACGAAAAAACCGGGATTGTTGATGAAAGCAGGCCTGTCCAGTTATCCAGCTACTCTCCTCCTGCATTGCCGCAAGGGCAGTTGCCCGATCTAACCTTCGCAGCTGAAAAGAGTGTTTCAGCTGTTGTGCATATTACCACCAAAACAAGGAATAACATGTACGGTGGTAACAACCAGCTTTTTGAATTTTTCTTCGGCCCCAAAGGAGGATACAATCAGGAACAACAGTACAGCATGGCTGCTGGTTCGGGTGTAATCATCAGTGAAGATGGCTTTATCGTGACCAATAACCATGTGGTTGACGGGGCCGAAAATATTGATGTAATCCTCAATGACAACCGAAAATTTACGGGCAAGGTCATCGGTCATGATTCCAATACTGACATTGCTTTGGTCAAAATTGACGCCAGGAATCTGACAGTATTGCCCTGGGGTGATTCTGAGGCCCTGAAACTTGGCGAATGGGTGTTGGCCGTAGGAAATCCTTTCAACCTGACTTCAACCGTCACAGCAGGGATAGTGAGCGCTAAATCCAGAAGCATCGGAATCTCGGTCGACAAAATGGCAATGGAATCGTTCATTCAAACTGATGCAGCAGTCAACCCAGGCAACAGCGGAGGGGCATTGGTAAATATTCGCGGTGAGCTGGTAGGGATCAATACCGCCATCGCATCGAGAACCGGCTCCTATTCCGGCTATTCCTTTGCCATTCCTGTTTCAATCGTACACAAGGTAGTGGAAGACCTCAGAAAATTCGGGGAAGTCCAACGGGCATTACTAGGGGTATCCATCAGGACGGTGGATGCAGACCTCGCCAAAGAAAATAAGCTGAGTAAAGTTGAAGGAGTCTATATTGACGAAACAACCGAGGAAGGAGCTGCAAGATCTGCCGGAATCAAAAAAGGAGATGTGATCGTGGAGGTGAATGGAACAAAAGTCAATTCCAGTGGTGAACTTCAGGAACAGGTAGGAAAACACCGTCCCGGCGATCAGGTTTCCATTGTCATCAGAAGAGACGGTTCAGACAAAACTTTCAATGTAACCCTTCGGAACATGAAAGGCACCACTTCCATCGTGAAAGAGAATTTCTCTTCTCTGGGTGCAGAGTTCGGAGAGATTTCCACCAAGGACAAAGAACGTCTGAATATCGAAAACGGTGTACAGGTGCTAAAAATCACCAGTGGAAAAATTAAAAATGCGGGTATACGTGTTGGATTTATCATCACCGACGTGAACAAAATAGAGGTCAGGAATGTTGAGGATATCAAGCGCATTATCTCGCAAAGCAGCAGCAAAAAGCCGACCCTGTTTGAAGGTGTGTATCCGGATGGGAAATGGGCCTATTATGTATTTGATTTAAACGAATAATTCATCAATTGTAACCAAAGATTTAACATTGTTGAAAGCAACTTTATTAGTATCTTTGCAGACTTTTAATCGCAGAGCATGAGACAACTAAAAATTACCAAGTCAATAACAAACCGCGAAAGCGCATCACTTGACAAATATCTTCAGGAAATTGGAAAAGAAGAACTTATATCAGTTGAAGAAGAAGTTGAGTTAGCGCAACGGATCAAGAAAGGTGACCAGGCAGCCCTCGAAAAGCTGACAAGAGCCAACCTCAGGTTTGTGGTTTCTGTTGCCAAACAGTACCAAAACCAAGGATTAAGTTTGCCCGACTTGATTAATGAAGGTAATTTAGGTCTAATCAAAGCTGCTGAGAAATTTGATGAAACCAGAGGATTCAAATTCATCTCCTATGCTGTTTGGTGGATTCGCCAGTCAATTTTGCAGGCCCTTGCTGAGCAATCCCGTATCGTTCGTCTTCCATTGAACCAGGTTGGATCATTGAATAAAATCAACAAAGCCTATTCCAAGTTTGAACAGGAACATGAACGCAGGCCTTCACCAGAAGAACTTGCAGATCAGCTTGAACTTCCTGCAGAAAAAGTAGCTGACACGCTGCGTGTTTCAGGCCGACATGTATCGGTTGATGCACCTTTCGTGGATGGTGAGGACAACAGTCTGCTGGATGTTTTGATCAACAACGATTCGCCCAATGCCGACCGTGCTTTAATTGATGAATCACTATCCCGTGAAATCGAACGTTCATTGGCTACGCTGACAGAGAGAGAAGCAGATATTATCCGCATGTTCTTTGGCATTGCCAGTACCGAAATGACCCTCGAAGAAATCGGAGAACACTTTGGGTTGACCCGTGAAAGGGTTCGTCAGATCAAGGAAAAGGCAATCCGTCGTTTGAGACACACCTCCCGCAGTAAACTGCTGAAAACTTATCTTGGATAAATAATTCCTACACATAAAAAAAGCCCTGATTCTTGTAGGATCAGGGCTTTTTTATGCGTTGTCACCAGGGTTCATCCCAATTAATTTCAGATAATCAATTCACAAAATGTTTTCACCTTACAAGGTGATTAACGCTTCTGTTGAAAAACCATATTTGTAATGATTATAAATTTTAAACTTATGTGAAAAATTAGATGTAATAAAGAAATATTTTTGAAAAAAATTCAGTAGATTAGAAGCACAAACCTTAACCTCTGTGACTTATGCAACCTACATCTCTCACAACGGAATCTGTATGCAGTAATTTTAACCTGGGAATTGACATAGGTTCAATATCTGTCAATACAGTTATACTGGACTGCAACGGCCAAATTACAGACAGCAGGTATGATTTCTGTCATGGCAGACCATTCAATGTCCTCAGGAATATTTTAGCGGATCTCTCCACCAAAATAGGAATTGAAAACATAGGTCTGATCGCATTTACAGGTACCGGCGGCAAACAGGCATCGGAAATGGTTGGAGGCAGTTTTATCAATGAGATCATCAGCCAGTCGACTTCAGTCTCAAAATTGTATCCTGAAGTAAAAACAATCATCGAGATGGGTGGAGAAGATTCCAAACTGATCTTCATGGAACACAAGGAGGTAACCAACCAATCACAGCTTTCTGATTTTGCGCTGAACACCCTTTGTGCTGCCGGCACGGGCTCCTTCCTGGATCAGCAGGCAAAAAGGATTGGCGTTTCCATCGTCGATGAATTTGGCGAACTTTCGTTGAAATCTAAAAATCCCCCTCGCATAGCCGGCAGATGCAGCGTATTTGCCAAAAGCGACATGATTCACCTCCAACAGGTTGCCACTCCTTTGCATGACATTGTGGCCGGACTCTGTTTCGCAGTAGCCCGCAATTTCAAAAGCACACTTGGCCGAGGAAAAAAATTCCATAAACCTGTAATTTTCCAGGGGGGAGTTGCTGCCAACGTGGGCATGATCAGGGCCTTCGAGGAGGTGCTCGAATTAGAGAAAGGCGAACTGATCATACCCGAACATCATGCCTCCATGGGGGCTATCGGCGCAGTCATGCTTGCGATAGATCATCCTTCAACGAGCAAGAAATTCATAGGTCTCGATGCCCTTGATCAATTTCTGGCAGGCGACAAAACCGACAAAAAATATCTTCCTCCGTTAAAAGAATCCAACGCTGTCTACAACAGGTATGTCACACCAATACCGGAAGGAACAAAGGAAAAATACCCGGTGTATCTAGGCATTGATGTTGGATCACTCAGTACAAATGTGGTATTGATTGACGAAAAAAACAATGTCATAGCCAGGCGATACCTGCCAACTGCCAGTAAACCAATAGATGCGATCAGACGCGGCCTGAAAGAGATTGATGATGAAGTCGGAATGCGTGTCGAAGTGAAATCAGCGGGAACAACCGGATCAGGACGCTATCTTACCGGAGACTTTATCGGGGCAGACACCATCCAGAATGAGATCACCGCACAGGCAACAGCTGCCATCGCCTATGACCCTACAGTCGACACTATTTTTGAAATTGGAGGACAAGATTCGAAGTACATCCGGATTGAAAATGGTGTGGTGGTTGATTTTGAAATGAACAAGGTCTGCGCAGCAGGGACCGGATCATTTTTGGAGGAACAGGCTGAAAAATTAGACATCAACATTGTCAATGAATTTGGAAACCTGGCATTAAGTTCGCATCAGCCCTGCAAACTGGGCGACAGATGCACTGTATTTATGGAATCAGACCTGAATTCTCATCAGCAAAAAGGTGAAGCCAGGGAAAATCTTGTAGGAGGTCTTGCCTATTCAATTGTCCACAATTATATCCGCAAAGTCGTTGGCACAAAACCTGTCGGGAACAAAATATTTTTTCAGGGAGGTGTAACCAACAACAAATCCGTGGTTGCAGCCTTCGAAGAAGTGACAGGCAAGAAGATCATCATTCCGCCACATTACGACGTTACCGGGGCGATTGGTGCTGCCATTCTTTCGCGTAACCTCATGAAACCGGATGCACAATCCCGGTTCAAAGGATTTGGAGTCTCCAAACTACCCTATTCACTCAGAAAATTCACCTGCAAACATTGTTCCAATGATTGTGAAGTGCAGATGGTGAAAATTGAGGGCGAGGCGAAACCTCTTTATTTCGGAGGACGATGCGACAGGTGGGAAGTTGCCGATCGGAAGGGAAAAGGCAAGGATATCCCCAATTTATTTGAGGAAAGGCTGAAATTCCTTGTTGGAGATTATGTGGAAGAACCACAGAGAAATCAAATCACCATAGGCATTCCCCGGGGATTGATGCTCTATTACCAGCAGTTTCCTTTTTGGAGAACTTTCTTTCAGGAACTGGGATTCAGAATAGTCGTTTCTGATGTTACAGATTCTGGAATCGTCACCAATTCCATAGAATCAATTGTTACTGAAACATGCTTCCCGGTAGAGGTGATGCACGGCCATATCAACAACCTCCTGGAAAAAAAGGTGGATTTTGTGTTCACCCCCTTCATTGTCAATGCCAAAGCAGCTACAACCAATCCGACAAGCAACTGTAATTGTCCCTGGATCCAATCCTATCCGTTCATGGTTAAAGGAGCCATGCATAACAATCCGCTCACTGAAAAGCTTTTGGTACCGACCCTCCATTTCCGGTTTTCGGAGAAAGTGATTAGGAAGGAATTGGCCGGCTTCATGAAAGAAAAATTCGGAACACCATCTTCCAGTGTACAAAAAGCATTCAAAAAAGCAGATGAAGCACAAATTTCATTTGAACGCACCGTGGCACAAAGGGGTGCAGAAGTGATGGCCAATTTGCCAAAAGACAAAAAAGCGATGGTCATCATAGGCAGACCCTACAATTCGGCGGATACGATGCTGAATCTGAATCTGGTAGAAAAACTGATCAACATGGATATTCTGCCGATACCACTTGATTATTTACCGCTTCATACCATCGATGTATTTAAGGACTATCCCAGAATGTACTGGCCCAACGGACAAAAAATACTGGCTGCTTCCAAAATTGTTAACCAGACTGAAAATTTATATGCCGTGTATCTGAGCAATTTCAGATGTGGTCCCGATTCATTTCTGCATCACTTTGTCCGCGACGAATTGAAAAGCAAACCTTATTTGCTGCTCGAGGTAGACGAGCACAGTGCCGATGCCGGATTACTGACGCGCTGCGAAGCATTTTTGGATAGTCTGGATGGGTATCGAAAACTTCATTCAGCCACCAAACAGCCGGCCTCCTTCCAGATGATCCGGCACTTCAACGACGACAGAACCATATACTTTCCTTACATGCGCGATGCCGCCTATGCAGTTTCGGCAGCCGTACGGAGTTGCGGCATCCAGTCTGAGGTTTTGCCAATGACGGATGACAATGCCCTTGAGCTGGCCAGGAAATATACCTCCTCGCAGGAATGTTTCCCGCTTACGTGCACAACCGGCAGTTTTCTCCAAAAACTGATGGAGCCGGGCATCGACCCAAAAAAAGTGGCATTCTTTATGCCTGATCACAATGGACCCTGCCGGTTTGGACAATACAACCAGTTGCAGCGAAAAATATTTGACAGGCTGGGATTTCAGGATGCCGAAATCATCTCTCCCGGCAACGATGATTCTTATGAAACGATGGCAGCAGGAAAATCTACCAAATTCAGGTTCACGGCATGGAAGGGCATGATTGCAGTCGACCTCCTCAGAAAAATGCAGCAGGAACGCAGACCTTATGAGGCGATAAAAGGAATGACGGATCAGATTTACCATCAATATCTGGACGAAGTGATCCGGTCATTGGAAACTGGAGCCAACAATTTGAATGCGGTACTCAGCAGATCAGCTTTGGCATTCAAAAATATTCCCATTGTGAACGGTTACCGCAAACCGGTAATCCCGGTGATCGGCGAAGTCTTCATGCGCGACAACCCCTTTTGCAATGGCTATGTTGTCCAAAGGCTTGAAGATCTTGGTGCAGAAACATTTATGGCGCCAATGGCAGAATGGATCAGCTATTCCACCTACCGCTACTGGCGCGACAGTATCTGGAAATCTGATTTCAAGGGTCTCTTCAAATCCAAACTGCAAGAATTGTCTCAGCATATTTCACAGCGCATGCTGAATAATAGGGTCGCAGGTGTTGCAGAATTGGACCGTGACCTGCACCTCCATGAGATGCTGGAGGCCTGCGGCACCTATGTCCATAAGCATTACGACGGTGATCCGCCGCTTGCCATGGGAGCCGCCGTCAATCTGACCAAAACCAACATTTCAGGAATCGCCAATATTCTTCCTTTCACCTGCATGCCCGGAACCCTGATCACATCCGTTTCCCATCTGTTTCGGAAGGACCATGACAATATCCCCTGGGAGAACATTGCCTACGACGGACAGGATACCATCAACATTGATACCAGATTGCAGGCTTTCATGCACCAGGCGCACCAATATTGCAAAGAAAAAGGATACGACAAGGCGAGAGTCTGGCACTGACAATTAAATCGATAAAAATGGCTTATAACAGCAAACTGGCAGACAGAATAAGGGAGAGACTTGCCAATCTACCTGTCATTGAGGAAAAGGAGATGATGGGTGGCCTGGCATTTATGGTGAACGACAAAATGTGCGTAGGAGTCATCAAAGATGAGATGATGTGCCGGATGGCCCCTGCCTTACACGCAGAGGTCATAGAAAAAACGGGGTGCCGTACCATGGACTTCACCAAACAACAGATGAAGGGTTGGGTGATGATTGATGAAACAGGATTGAGAAATATCCAGGATCTGGACTATTGGATCGGCCTTGCCCTGGATTTTAACAGCAAGGCGAAATCATCAAGGAAAAAGAAAGCAAAAAAGTAATATCCCCTTATTCTTTTGAATACCTTGAAGATAGGAGGATAAACATTTGATACAAAACGAAAAATATCCGGCGTAAGAAATACATCGGGTAGAAGATTCTAATATCTGCATCAATCAAAACCCTCCAACACTCACGGGCCGTAGTGCTTAAAGCACCAACTCAAACGTGCCTGATTACCAGACTTAAGCTACTGCGCGAACAACTCGCCAATCAGTTTTTTTCCGCTTTCAGTCTTAAAATTTTGCGTGACGAAATTGGCTATTCCTTCCGGATCTATCCCCTCCTCCACTGCATTGACCAAAAAATCAGCTTCTATCAATAATTGAAAATCAATCCCGTCAATGGCAGAAAAAGTATGGTGTTTACTGATAATGTAACAAACCCTGTCAACAATTTTTGGATTGACGGCAATATTTTCCATGATCTCACGCGCAACAGGCGGACCTTCGACCTCCTGTTTGTTCCCGTCAGAAATACCAAATTTGGATTCTGAAACGTGAATTCCGATGTCGTGCAAAATGGCAGTCAGTTCCAAAACGAATCGTTTTTCCTTGGTTAATCCAGTCAGATTTCCAAGCAATTGGGCATAACCGTACACTTTCAGCGAATGCTCTATTCTTTTCTTGTCACCCCTGTTTCGGCTGATCATTTCGGACAAGACTTCTGCGATTTGTTTATCCATTTTTCCGTTCTTTTAAAAGTTTCTGTAAGGCGAACATTTCATCTCTTAATCGGGCCGCTTCAATAAAATCAAGCTCTTTGGCCGCTTTCTCCATTTCTTTCTTGATCTTCAGCATGGCTTTCTCCAGGGCATCCGGTGTCAGGTAGGCCAATACCGGATCTGCTGCATAATCGACAGTCTCAGGCGGAATATATGGCTTTCCTCCCAATCCTTTGGTCAGCCTGTATTCCATACCTATGATTTCACGCGTTGGTTTAACAATCTGAGTAGGTGTAATGTCGTTGGCCAGGTTATAGGCATGCTGTTTTTCCCTCCGGTAATTGGAGGAATCAATGGTTCTTTGCATGGAATCGGTGATTTTGTCCGCATACATGATCACCCGTCCGTTCAGGTTACGCGCGGCACGACCGGCAGTCTGCGTCAGTGATCGTTCTGAACGGAGAAATCCCTCCTTGTCGGCATCCAGAATGGCCACCAGTGAAACCTCCGGCAAATCCAGCCCTTCCCGAAGGAGGTTGATACCAACCAGGACATCAAAACTGCCTTTTCTCAACTCTTCCATGATCTCCACCCTTTCCATGGTATCTACATCGGAGTGGATGTACCTGCATTTGATGTTGATGCGGTCGAAATATTTGGACAACTCCTCAGCCATTCTTTTGGTCAGGGTGGTCACCAGTATCCGCTCATTTTTGGTGATACGGAGATGAATCTCATGGATCAGATCGTCTATCTGGTTGTGGGCCGGCCGTACTTCAATGATCGGATCCAGCAGTCCGGTAGGGCGAATAATCTGCTCCACAATTACACCCTCACTTTTCTGCAACTCGTAATCCGCAGGTGTGGCACTGACAAAGATCAACTGCCGGGCAATCGCCTCAAACTCGTCAAATTTCAGGGGACGGTTGTCAATGGCCGCCGGCAGGCGAAAACCATAGTCAACCAGTGTGGTTTTCCGGGAACGGTCGCCTCCATACATGGCACGGATTTGAGGCATGGTGACATGGCTTTCGTCAATTATCATCAGAAAATCGTCAGGAAAAAAATCAAGCAGGCAGAATGGCCTGGAACCCGGAACTCTTCCGTCAAAATAGCGTGAATAATTCTCGATGCCAGGACAGTATCCCAATTCACGGATCATCTCCAGGTCATAATTAACACGATCTTCTATTCTTTTGGCCTCGGCATGCTTCCCGACACTTTTGAAAAAATCAATTTGTCTGACCAGATCATCCTGAATCTGCCGGATCGCCGCTTTGGTCCTGTCTTTGGTGGTCACAAAAATATTGGCCGGATAGATGGCATAATGATCATGCTGATTCAAAAACGCCCCGTTTTCCGGATTGAAAGTGGATATCTCTTCGATCTCCTCCCCAAAAAACTGAATCCTTACGGCATCATCCGCGTAGGCGGGAAATATATCGACTGTATCACCTTTCACCCTGAAATTTCCCCTTTGAAAATCGACATCGGTACGGGAATACATGGCGTCAACCAATTTTCTCAACATCACATTTCTTCCCAGCTTCTCCCCCACTTTAATGTGGGTTACGTTGGCATGAAAATCCTCTGGATTACCAATTCCATATATACAGGATACCGAAGAGACGACCACAATGTCCCTTCTTCCGGATAAAAGGGAGGAGGTAGCTGCCAATCTTAATTTTTCAATCTCCTTGTTGATGGCCAGATCCTTTTCAATAAAGGTATCTGTGGTTGGCAAATAGGCTTCAGGCTGATAATAATCGTAATAGGAAACAAAATACTGAACCGCGTTTTCAGGAAAAAACTGCTTCATTTCTCCATACAACTGGGCAGCAAGTGTTTTGTTGTGACTCAGAATCAGGGTGGGTTTCTGAACTTTTTCGATGACGTTGGCCATCGTGAAGGTCTTACCGGAACCGGTTACACCCAAAAGCGTCTGGTACGGATAACCCGACATGATCCCCTCACTCAGCTGCACTATAGCCTGAGGCTGGTCTCCGGTAGGAATAAAATCAGCGGTTATCTTGAAATCCATGTCTTAAAATGTACCATTTTACAAGGCAAAAGGCCAAAGTGAAAAGGCTAAAATACGCAACTTTAAAATAATACGTAGATTAAGAGATTGAGTTTTGCATTTATTTCAAACTTCCTCCTACCAATCTTCACTTTTGCCTTTTGCCTTTTGCCTTCCTTTTAATAAAAAGGAGTTACATCCGTTGCCATCATCCCTGCCGCCCTGGCTGCCTGCAGGCCGAGTTGGCTGTCTTCAAACACCTGGCAATATTCCGGTGCGACACCGATCAGCGCTGCCGCTTTTAGGAAGGTGTCAGGATGCGGTTTGTGGTTTTCGACATCCTCTGCACATACCACAATTTCGAAATCATCACGGACACCGGCAAGTTCCAGTGTCTTGAGTGCGTTGTGTCTGACACCACCGGTTCCGCATGCCATCGGCAGTTTCCCGGAGTAATCCCTGATTATTTTTACCACAGGCAGAATCGGATTGGCAAAATGAATATTGTTGGTGAAATGAAATTCCTTCTTGTCTGCGAACTCCTTCGGATCAAAATCAATCTGAAACTTCTCTTTCAGCATGACACTTATTTGGTAGGCAGGAATCCCGCTCAAACTGTAGAACAGCTCAGAAGAGATCTCAAATCCGTATTCTGCGGCTGTCTCCTGATAGGCAATCAGGTGGATTGGCATGGTATCTGAAATGGTACCATCTATATCAAAAATCAGCCCTCTGGCTCTAGGATCTACTGACAACTCAATATTTTCACTCATCGGATGTACTTGTTTTTGGCAAAAATAACGAATTAAGCCCTTAACCTGCTGATGAAATCAAATAAACTTGTATTTCAGGCCCTCATCAACATCATCCCTGAGAAATATTTTGCTAATTTGCGGTAACAAAAACAGGTACGATTAAAATCTTACGATTTGATGCAAACACATGAACTTTATCTTCCAATGCTGATTCCCTTATGGGGGATTTTTATCGGTATTGCATTAATTATCATTGGATTCGCAGACAAGAAACCCTCTTTTACCTATTCAGGTTGGACTGTCCTGATCCTCAATGGTCTTGTCTCCCTTTATTACAATCTTTTTGAAATCAATCCAGCTCATTTTGCAGCCAACCCATCCTTGCTGGAAACCGCAGGCTTTTTGGTGACGACCGGCTGGCTCAATGTCACAGGATCATTTCTGGCACTTTCGTCGCTCCTCTTTTTTTATTTCAGGAAAAAGAGGTACGTCCTTTTGGCTGTCCTCACCATCCTCTTTTTTTCAGTCCTGTTTTTTCAGTACTACGGCTTGATACAGAAACCAAAGTGATAATTCAACGTAAAAATGAACAGTTGGAATTGCAATATTAAAAATCTCACATTAGTCTAAATTTTAATACTTTACGAAATTTTATCGATATATTATTGAATTTTACAACCTAATTTTCAATCATCTTCAACCTGCGTCCAACAGAAATTAGAATCTCACGAAATGGTCTATGTCAATGATACATTGTCATAGATCACTCAGATCATACTTTAATTGAAAAATATTCAATATTTTAGAAATGGCCAACGATATCAATGGTTTTTGGGAAATTCTTAAAATTGTGCTGCCGGCACTCATCGTTTTTATTACCGCCTACTTTTTGTTCCGCGACATGCTCGAAAATGACCAGCGCCGCAGGGAATTCGAATTCAGGGTACTGCATGCCAAAGAAATGACCCCGGTTAAATTGCAGGCCTATGAGCGGTTAACCCTGTTTTTGGAGAGAATCTCCCCCGAATCAATGTTGGTCAGGCATGCTCCACATGAATTGACTGTTGCCGAATATCACCAGATCCTTTTGAGTACAATTCGCCAGGAATATGAGCACAATCTGTCACAGCAGATTTACGTTTCACCCATCCTTTGGGAGACAATACGCGGTGCCAAAGAAAAACTGGTGATATTGATCAACCGTGCCTCAGAGGAGTTGGACCAGAAAAGTCCCGGCTATGAACTGAGCAAAAAAATTTTCAACAACTATCTGGAGGAAGATCCTGCACCTGTCGCCCTGGCACTGTCGGATCTGAAGAAAGAGGTGGGAAAATTTTTATGAATAGCCACCTCGATTAAGTTTCCCCTATCACCCATCCCTTAACATCAAAATATATGGATCCCCGTTTTATCACCAGGACACTCAAGTTGAATGCCGGTGAACCCGAACAAAAAAGAGCCGAAATCCTGAGCTATTTCGAAAAAACCTATCGTCTGGACGAACATCTATTTGAAGTATTTGCCAATGAGGCAGGTATGTACCGGACCGCTGACCCTCTTCGCCATCCGTTGATTTTTTATTTCGGCCATACTGCCGCTTTTTACATCAACAAACTGGTGATATCCAAGGTACTGGACACCAGAATTAACCCAAAGCTGGAAGCTATTTTTGCGATAGGTGTGGATGAAATGTCGTGGGACGACCTCAACCAAAACAACTATCAATGGCCAACGGTCGATGAAATTAAAAACTACCGGAAGCAGGTTTATGACACAGTGGTCAAAATAATTCAAACACTTCCCATACAGGTTCCTATCCGCTGGGAAGATCCTTTTTGGATCATTTTGATGGGAATCGAACATTCCCGGATCCATCTGGAAACCTCTTCCGTCCTGATCCGACAACTCCCGCTCGAATACCTGCAACCCATTCCCGGCTGGGAAACCTGTACTTCATCAGGGCCGGCACCAGAAAACCGACTGATCAAAACGGAAGGTGGCACCATCAAAATCGGCAAATCTTTCAACGACCCTCTTTACGGTTGGGACAACGAATACGGGACCCATCAGGCAGAAGTATCTGATTTCGATGCTGCTGCATTTCTCTGTTCCAACGGAGAATTTCTTGATTTTATCCGGGACGCTGGTTATCAAACCGAACACTACTGGACCGAGGAGGGATGGAAATGGAAATCCTATACCCAATCTGAACACCCATTGTTCTGGAGAAGGAAGGATGGTAATTACCGGCTCAGACTGGTCTTCGAAGAGATTGATATGCCATGGAACTGGCCGGTTGAAGTCAATTATCAGGAGGCAAAAGCTTTTTGTAACTGGAAAAAAGACAAAACAGGTCTGCCGGTCAGGCTCATGACCGAGGAGGAGTGGTATATGCTCCGCGACAAGGCCAACATCCCAGACGTGCCACAGTGGGAAACTGCTCCTGGCAACATCAACCTGGAGCATTACCAGAGTCCTTGCCCGGTGAATCAATTCGCCGCAGGCGATTTCTTTGATCTGGTAGGGAATGTCTGGCAATGGACCGAAACGCCAATTTCAGGCTTTGAAGGTTTCAAGATTCATCCTTCCTACGACGATTTCTCCACACCAACCTTCGACACCCGGCACAACCTGATCAAGGGCGGTTCCTGGATTTCCACGGGCAATGAAGCCATCCGTGATGCACGGTATGCATTCAGACGCCATTTCTACCAGCATGCCGGATTCCGCTATGTTTCATCTCACCAGAAAGTGATCATCAAGGATGATGTGTACGAAACCGACCCCGAAGTCATTCAGTATTGCGAGACCCATTATGGACCATCACCTGAAGGCATGGCCAATTTCCAGCAGGCCATCGCCCATTTCTGCTCCAACATCCAATCGCTGGAGTTAAAACGCTGTGCACTTGATCTTGGATGTAAAACCGGAAGGACCACCTGGGAACTGGCCCGTACTTTCAACAATGTAACCGGAGTGGATCTTTCCGCCCGCACCATCCGCGTAGCTACGCAACTGCAGGAGCAGGGAAGGTTCAATTATATTTTTCAGGAAGAGGGAGAAATCAACGAATTCCGACAAGTGACGCTCGAAGATTTCGATTTGAAGCCACTGGTGAAAAAAGTCAGGTTCCTGCAGGCCGATTTCGCCAACATGAAAAATATTTTCAGCGGATACGATCTGATTCTACTGAACGATATCCTCGACAGGGTTTATCAGCCAAAAGAACTGCTGTCACAATTGCACAGAAGGTTGAACGACAATGGCGTGCTTGTGATTGCGACTGCCTACGACTGGGACGAGAAGTACACCAAGCCTGAGAACTGGCTAGGTGGTTTCCGCAGTTCGGCAGAACCGGTCAGGGGAAAAGAGACTGTCAGTGAGTTGCTGCAGGAAAACTTCACCAAAACCAATGAATCAGCAACAATTCAGTCGCTTTTCAGGGTCAACAAACGCAAATCAATCCTGAAGAATAT